>JACRKH010000063.1 GCA_016235495.1 Candidatus Woesearchaeota archaeon | reverse complement strand
GCACCTCCACATATTTAAGCATAACGAAAGCCCTTCATAAAGCTTTATGCAAAAACCGAAAGATTTTCAAAAAGACCAGAAGAAATATAAAGAAAGCAAAGCCCCCTAAGAAACATGATAATCATAATCACAGGCACGCCAGGCACAGGCAAAAGCACACTAGCGAAAGCCCTCGCAAAGAAACTAAAAATACACTGCATTGATGCCAACAAAGTCATAGACGAATACAAACTCAAAGAAGCCTATGATAAAAAAAGAAAAAGTTATATTGTCGATGAAAAAAAACTCAGTAAAATCTTAATAAAACTCACCAAACTCTACCCTGACTGCATTATAGACTCGCACATGGCGCACGAAATGCCAAAAAAGCACGTAGACCTCTGCATCGTCACAAAGACGGAACTCAAAACACTTAAAAAGAGGCTTGAAAAAAGAAAATACAGCAAAGCAAAGGTGCAGGAAAATCTACAAGCAGAAATCTTTGAAATTTGTCACACAGAAGCACAAGAAAAAGGACACAAAATTATCCTCATTGACACAGCAAAAAACAAAATAGACACCTGCATAAAACTCATACAAAATGAAATTAGTGAAAACAAAAGATAACTCGGATACTTTCTTTAATGAAGAATATGGAGAAGCCTACCACTCCTTAACAGGAGCATTGGAAGAAGCAGAAGAAAAATATATAAAACCTTTAGGAGTAAAAGACGATCAGATCATTCTCGATATATGCTTTGGATTGGGATACAACTCATTTGCAGCAATTGAACATGCAAAACATCTTAAAATTATTGCATTAGAAAAGGATAAAGAAATATTAAACAACTTGCAAATATTAAACATAAACAATACCTACAATAAAATCATAAAAGTCCTCGCAAAAGAACATCACTACAAAGATGGAAGTTATGACTTACAGCTTCTCTTCGGTCCAGCGCAAGACACAATCAAAACAATAAAGGAACACTTTGATATAGTCTTTCTCGACCCATTCTCACCAAAAAGAAACCCAGAACTCTGGACAGTAGAATTCTTCAAAGAAATTTTTATACGAATGAAACCAGGAGCAAAGTTAGCCACATATTCCTGTGCAAGAAGTATCAGAGACAACCTTAAAGCAGTAGGATTCATAGTCACAGATGGTCCAGCAGTAAAACGCAGAGGACCAAGCACTATGGCGCAGAAGCCCTTCTAAACACTTTAAATTTCTTTGCCTGAATCAAGCTATACTTCCCAAAATACCGAAAAAAAAGAATCGCCCCAGTCAATTCAAAAGTCCCAGGAGCAATAATATACACAGTAGTAAGAAAATAAGCAAGTTTATTCTCTTTGGGATGTTTCATGACATAAGTAACCTTTGTTTTAATATAGTCGACATCCTGCTGAACAAATTCATAAATTTCACTCTTCTGAATCTGTGCAATCAATGCAAGAATATGCTCTCCCTGTGTTCGCACTAAGCTTGTATCCCCTATAGCCTTTGCGAGAACATGCACTTCTCTCTGCAGCTCCAGAACCAACTTCCAGGACTTCTGCACTTGTCCTTCAGGAACCTGATATGCCTTAGGCAGCTTCTCAGATAATGCAAAAAACAAACGATACAAAACAAGCTCTTTATTGACCAACTTCTTAAAAACACGAACACGCCTGTGAAAATAGCCTTGTTTCCCTGTCAATACTTTTTGTAAAGCAGAAAAACTATAGGTCAAAACATTCGTCTGACACAAAGTGCTATGCTCCTGCACAAGCATTGTCTGTATCTTTTCTAACTGTGCACAGATAAGAAGCACAAAGTCCTGTCGGATATCCTCTGTATAAGTTGTCGCTTGTAAAGTTTTAATCAGCCTTCGTGTCACAAAAATCTCTCTAGTAATAATGAAATGAATCCTGTTCAAAGTATGAAGTGATTTTGCATAACTATTCAGGTTCAATTCCTCAACAAGTTCTAGTTTATGAGAATGAAGAACAAACCTTTGGTACAACAATTTTTCAACATCTGAAAGCATGAACAAAAAGAAAGTCGAAGAAATATTTAAGGATTATGTGTTTAATCCAAAAGCTCAATAGAGATATTCACATTCTCAGGAATATGCACTCTCATAATCAAACGAAGACTTCGCTCATCAACACCAAGGTCAATAAGCCTCTTGTGCACTCTCATCTCAAAGTTATCAAAAGAAGCCTTTCCCTCACCATCTGGAGACTTTCTTGTGGTAATCTTCAATCGCTGCGTAGGTAAAGGAATCGGTCCTGCAATCTTTACTTTAGTCTTTTCCACAATATCTTTAATAGAATCAATGATTTCATTCATTTTATCAATATTGTTACTAGACAGCTTAATTCGTGCTCTTTGCATAATCTTTTAATTTTCCCAGGGATTTATAAGCTTTTTGGAGGGTATTATGAAACAAAAACCCAAAAATCAAATAAAGGCTAAACCATGCTCTTAAGATAGCGAAGAAAGAAGAACAAGAAAATTATAAAAATAAAAAAAGAAGATTTACTTCTTCAGTACTATTGCAGTACATCTACCAGCAGCAACAGTTTGTCCAGCATCTCTAATAGCAAAGGAAGACATCTGTGGAATAGTAGTAGCTGTCTCAATAACCAATGCTTTCAAAGGTTTTAGCTTAACAATAGCTGCATCCCCATTCTTGATAAAGTCTGGGTGCTCTTGGAGTACTTCTCCTGTAGCTGGATTCAATTTCTTCTCAATAGAGACAAATTGACATGCTATCTGAGCAGTGTGTACGTGGAACACTGGAGTGTAGCCTGCTGTAATAACAGTAGGGTGATTCAGTACAACAATCTGTGCAGTAAATTCACTGACAACAGAAGGTGGATTATCTGGATGCCCTAAAACATCTCCACGTGCAATATCTTTCTTACCAATTCCTCGTACAGAGAAACCAATGTTATCTCCTGGAATTGCTTCGTTGATTTGCTCGTGGTGCATTTCAATGGACTTTACTTCTCCAGTAACACCAGTACCTTCTCGTCCAGGAACTACAATAACTTTGTCTCCAATCTTCATAACACCAGTCTCAACCTTCCCTACAGGAACAACCCCAATACCTGTGATGTTATACACATCTTGCAAAGGTACTCGTAGTGGTAAGCCTGTTGGCTTTTCTGGCTCTTTAAAAAGATCTAACTGTGCTCTCAATGTTGGACCAGCGTACCAAGACATATTCTCAGACTTTTTAACAATATTATCTCCTTTCCATGCACTGATTGGGATGAAAGGAACTTCATCTGGCTTGTATCCAACTTGTTTCAAAAGAGTAGATACTTCTGCTTTTACAGCTTCGAACTTAGCTTTGTCATAGTTGACAGTATCCATCTTGTTCACCAAGATAGCAATCTGCTTTACATTCATAGTTCTACACAAGAAAACGTGCTCTCGTGTTTGAGCCATGATGCCTTCAGCAGCTGCAACAACAAGACATGCAATATCTGCTTGTGAAGCACCAGTAATCATGTTTTTGATAAAATCTTTGTGTCCAGGAGCATCAATAACAGTATATTCAAACTTATCTGTCATTAATTTCTTGTGCATAAGATCAATAGTAACTCCTCTTTCTCGCTCCTCTTTCAAATTATCCATGATGAAAGCGAACTCGAAACCAGCCTTACCAAGTTCTTGAGCCTTCTCCTTCAATTTCTTCATTGTTTGCTCATCGACAACACCAGCATCATAGAAGAGTCTTCCAACTGTGGTACTCTTTCCGTGATCTACGTGACCAACGAAAACAATGTTAATGTGTGGTTTTTGTTTTGCCATTATAATATTTCCTCCTCATATTTTTCAATGAAAATGTAATTTCTATGGAATTGGAGGTGATTTATAAAGATTTTGGTTCCTCCCTAAAAGAAAAAATTTAAATAGATTCAGGAAATCCCTGATCAGATGTTTAAACGTCTGGAAAGATCCTGGAAACTTATTAAGGGGAGTTTCAAGCTTATCAAGGAAAACCCTTCACTGTTCTTATTTCCATTAATGAGTTCCCTGACCTTCATCGCATGTATAGCCATCCTTCTCCTTATCTTTACCCCTGCAGTGCTTCTCAAACTCCCATTAGAAGCACTTATCATACTCGCTATCCTGCTCATCATGTTCATCAGCCCTTTCATAGGCACTTTTTACGCAGTAGGTCTATCCTTTGAAACAGGAGAAGTGCTCAAAGGAAAGAAAGTTTCCCTCAAAAGAGGTGTCCGGCATGCTTTAAAGAACATCAAAGAAGTAGCACTCTGGGCAGTAACACTTTTCGCCATAAATATTATTCAAGCCCTCTTAAGACAGCTTGTACAGAAATATGGTGGAGGCAGAGTAGGACAGACCATAGGAAACAGTGTCATTGACATTCTTCTCGCAGGCTGGAGCTTTGCCACAGCATTTGTCATTCCTATCATGGCTTTTGAAGACACCAACCCCTTTGATTCTATTAAGAAATCTGTACAGCTCTTGAAACATACCTGGGGAGAAACCCTTGTAGGCTATGTAGGAGCAGGCTCTCTCCTCTGGCTCTTCCTCATTCCTTTAGTGCTTTTGATATTCATCCCTTACATTGGGCTCTTTTTCATTCCAATCCTTATACTAGGAGTAATCATCATCTCCTTCCTTGTACAGGTCTTTGACACTGTCTTCATGACTGCATTGTATATCTATGCAACAGAAAAAGATGAAAAGAAAGCAGAAAAATACTTTGACAAAGATTTAATCGCACACGGATTCTATTGAACCTGAAAATCTTCCGGATTTTTCTAAGAAAACTTTATGAAGCCCATTCTTCTAAGAAGAAAGATATGAAAGAAAAGCTTATTAGTAAAGAATTTCTCACAACGTCTATGGAAACAAGTATAGTAAAGATAACAGCAAAGGGGCAAATTATCATTCCCCTAAAAATGCAGAGAATTTGCAAATTAAAGAAAGGTGACCAACTTCTAGTCGTAGAAGAAAATGGGGCTATAGTACTAAAAAAGATTAAAAACACAGAGTTTGCAACTCTTTTATTACAATCTGAAAAAGTTGCAAAAGAACTTTGGGACAATAAAGAAGATGAAATCTGGGATACTGTTTAAGCAAGGAGAAATTGTATTGGTCTCATTTCCATTTACCGATTTAACAAATACAAAGCAAAGACCAGCGGTAGTCATTTCAAAAAATGAATATAACAATGCCAAAAAAGATGTTATTGTCTGCGGTATTACCTCACAATTGAAAGAAACAAAAGAAAGTATTCTCATAACAAACCAAGATTTAGAAAAAGGAAATCTTCCAAAAATAAGTCTTATTAAGATAGATAAAATATTTACTTTAGATAAAAATATTTTCAAAAGAAGTCTAGGTGAAGTAAAGAAAGAAACTCTCCAGCAAGTAAAACAAAAATTCCATGAATTATTCTAAAAACTCCACACCTATTCTCGGTGAAAGCTCCCCTCGGATATCTTGATGCATCATTTCTTTGACTTTCTTAGGATAATTTGACAATAACCAAGCCAATTTTAAATAAGTCGTCTCAGGAGTCATAGAAGAATAATTTCCAAGCACACCAATCTCTTGCAATTCTCTCCCAGGAGAATACACATTCATATCCACCCTTCCAAAGACAGTCTGCGTGCTCATCACGACAGGAATCTTTTTTCCCAGCTTTTTCAGCTCTGCAAATATTTTTTTATTCTCTGCATGCATTCCTATGGGCATATGCCCCAACCCTGTACCTTCAAGAAGCAAGCCATCATATTTATTATATATTTTCAGCTCTGAAGCAAACAATTCAGGGCGTGAACGCAGCCAGCCCACTTTCACATCCTTAAACAATCGCAGCTTCAAAATACTTTTACTTCTTTTCTTAAAACTTCCATCAAGAATATGCACTTTTCTATTCTGAAAATCAACTTCAGCATAAGGACTGGCATTCACAGCCTTAAAAGCATCTCTTCGAGAGCTATGCATTTTTCTGCATTTTAATCCTGGGAGAATAGCACATATATCATCATTCATAGACTTGTGCATGCATACAGCAACCTCAGCAAAATCAGACTGCAGCATAAACTCAACAGCACAAACCAAATTCATTCGTGCATCAGAACTCCCTCTATCGCTAGACCGCTGAGAACCAACAATCAACACAGGTACAGGAAGATCCTCAAGAATGAAAGACAAAGCAGCTGCAGTAGAATGTAAAGTATCTGTACCCTGCGTCACAATAATGCCATCAACCCCCTGCTTAAGCTCTTTTTCAATATCTTTTGCTATAGCATTATAATCAACAAAGCGCATATCATCAGACCACATATTTCCTATGAGCCTCGACTTAATATTCACCAAATGTTCTAATTCAGGAAACAATGCAACAAGTTCTTCAGGAGTAAAACGTGCTATTACTGCACCTGTCTCATAATCCACCTTCGAAGCAATTGTCCCGCCAGTATGCAGTATTGCAATGGTCTTCTTTTTCAAAGAATGCGCAATCTTTTTCACTTCTCTCTCTGCCTTTTTCTTGTACTTTTCTAAAACAGTGCTTTTTTTAATTTCTTTTTTAACAATACCTACATTGTACCCAGAAACTAATTTCAATACAACACTCCCCTTCGTCGCAGAAGGCAGAACCACACCTTCAAATTTTTTGTCCTTTGTTTCTACAAGAACTCTGTCTCCCTCATTCATAACAAGCAAAAAGATAAAGAACTTTATATAATTTCTGCTTAAAGAAGTAAGTCCTAGAATATAGATATTAAAAAACAATAATAGAAACCCAAGCATATATATAAACAAGGGAAGCCAGAAGGAAAAAAATAAACTAATCGAATTGGCGATTCGATGTCCGAAACCTTTTTGGCGAAAGATTTCAGGCGAACGTTGGCGACATTCTAAGCAGAATATAGTACATGCGGCTTAATAAATATTTAGCTGGCAGAGCCTATATTTCAAAATAAAAAGGGTAAACATGGGGTAAACAAAAATGGACTTTTTAGTACAAAACGCACTACAAAATATGAATACACAGACACAACCACAAAACACTATTGGCCAAGCAAATATCAAAGTTGTAGGCTGTGGTGGGGGCGGAACAAATGTGACCAATTGGCTCTACAAAAAAGGAGTGCAAGGTGCAGAAATTCTCGCTATGAACACAGACAAACAGCATCTTGATCTTATCGAAGCTGACAAAAAACTTCTCATCGGAAGATCTCTCACAAGAGGACTTGGATGTGGAGGATTCCCGCAAAAAGGATACGAAGCAGCAAAAGAGCAAATGTCTGAAATCAAACAAATGCTTCGCGGCTCTGACATGGTCTTTATTACTGCAGGTATGGGCGGAGGTACTGGTACAGGCTGTGCTCCAGTAGTTGCAAAGATTGCAAAAGAAGAAGGAGCAATTGTTATTGGCTCTGTCACCATGCCATTCAACATTGAGCGTGCAAGGATTGAAAAAGCAGAATATGGTTTACAGCAATTAAGAGACATCTGTGATACAGTTATTGTTATTGATAATAACAGATTGGTGGAAATTGCAGGAAACCTCCCAGTGCAGCAAGCATTCGCTGTCGCAAACGAACTTGTCTCTACTATGATCAAAGGAATTGTAGAAATAATTGCAGTACCTTCTTTAGTTAACTTAGACTACGCAGATGTAAAAGCAATTATGTCCAATGGAGATGTCTCTGTTGTAGGAATTGGAGAATCCAGTTCTGAAAAAAGAGTAGAAGAAGCAGTAAAGAGAGCTTTAGGAAATCCACTCTTAGAAGTAAGCTACGATGGCGCAACAGGAGCACTTATCCACATTACTGGTGGTGCTGACTTGACATTAGATGAAGTAAACAAAGCTGGAGAAATGATTACTCAAGCTTTGGATGAAGACTCTAATGTTATTTGGGGTGCAAGAATCTCTGAAGACATGAGAGGGAAATTAAGAATCATGGCTATCGTCACTGGAGTAAAATCTCCTTACATCCTTGGAAAAGGATCTTCAAGGAAAAAAGGAAACGAAGCGATGAGTGCATCCAAGGAATTAGGACTTGACTTCGCAGGATATTAAGAAGGGTTTACCCCAAACCCATTTCCTTAGCGCTCGTATCACAGGGTACGAGCCATTTTTATTTTTTTTCATAGAATATAAACACCCAAACATTTATATAACATAAACCATTTTCTATAAGCTATGAAACAAGTGAATTGCTTTGACTGTGGCAAAGAAATGGAAGTCTTCAATTCTCAGTTTATAACCATCCCTAAGTATCGTTGCGAAACCTGTTTGAAAAAAAGATGAGTTCTTTCCTCTTAATATACCTCAGTATCCTAAGCATTGCAGTGATTGCATACCTTCTTTTCTTCTTCAAAAAGAAAATAAACTGAAAATCCTTCGGTTTTTTTGTGTAAAGCTTTTTTAAGCCCATTTTTTTCTAAGAAAACAACAAAGGAGGTTTTCACAATGGAAACAACAACAATACAAACAGTAGAATTAAGACCTAGAAAAATTGAAGAGCTAAACGAACAGCCAGTCATAGAGACATCCATGACAACAAGCCTTGATGGAAAATGGTTTATTCACAAAACAATCATCACCACCATCAAATCTATCAATTACATGAAAAAAGTTATTTCTTAATTTTTTATTTTTTTAATTCTTTATATCTATTCCAAGCTTCTCTATCATCCCTATTTTGAAAATAAGCCCCGGCCAAGTAAACACTTCCTCCAGCAACAAGCCCAGAAATTGCTGAATTACTAGGAAAATTTACATCACGCAGCCAATCTAAGGCATAGACAAAAGCAATACCTGTAAAAACATTAGAAACAAGATTTTTAGGTTTAAACTGCGGAGGAAGCGCAGAGGAAATAACATACTTTTCACCAGAAGAAAAAGTTCGAGTAGGAATCTGTTCAATAAGGCCATGCCCAAAAAGCCTTTCATTCTCTACAAAATAAAGCCTATCCATCCTAAAAGTTCCAAAAGCAGATTTTCTTTCAACCCGATGTACTGGAGTCGCACCTTCAGCACCAGCCCTTGCCAATCGCCATTCTAAAGAGTAAGCCATAAAAATAAGAAAAATATCTCAGATATAAAGCTTTTCATTATATTCTCTTCAACACAACAATTCAAGGCTAAATATCTATTTAAAGCACAGCTGTATTAATCACAAACAATATGGTAGACCAACTCAAAAATATTGTTCCAGAACTTGTACAAAAGTTTAATGCAGAAAAAGAGGACACATTCAAACGCATGGTTCCAATTGTTCTCAAGAAAGGTCTTGAAAACACAAGCCTTGACATGTTTGGCGAAGACATGCAAAGGGGAATACTAAATGCGGTTGCAGAAGAGCTCGTCAAGAAAGGGCGAACAAAAGAAGCAATTGCAGCCTATATGAAGGCAAAAAACAAAGAGAAACTAGTCGAAATTGGCGATTCGTACAAAAATATGAACATGTTCTCGCATGCAATTGAGTGTTATTGGATTGCGGAAGCAAGAGAGAGGCTCATGCAGGTGGGAGAAGTATGCTTAAGAGACGGACAAATGAGTGATGCAATCAAAGCATTCCAGCTCGTTGAGGACAAAACACGACTCCTCCTTGTCGGTGATGAGTGCCTCAAAAGAGAAAAATATGAGAGTGCTGTTGAAGTGTTTCACTTTTTGAACCACAAAGACAAGCTCGTAATGGTGGGAGATGATTGTGTACGACATGATCAGCTTGTCCTTGCAGCAAAAGCATACGAGTTCGCAGAGGCAAAAGACAAACTCAATGGCGTGGGTGACATCTTCTTGCAGAAAGAACAATTAAACAATGCATATGAAGTGTATAAGATAGCAGGCAATGCAACTATGATCGAATTCCTGCGTGAAAACTTCAATATGTAATTTTTATTTTTTTTAAAATTCTATAGAAAACTTATTAAAGAACAAAGATATCTAAAAATACATATCAAAAGAGTGCTGATATGTCCAAAACAATAAATACAAAAAAAGTTTCTCTTTCCCTAGCAATAGTTTCTGGGATAATTTACGTAGGATGTGTGATTCTCTTTGCAATAGCACCCCAAGCAACACTAAAGTATTCCAAAGATTTATTTCATGGAATAGACATTACTCAAATAGCTGCCTCAAACATATCCTTAGGCAGTACAATAATTGGATTTATTGAAATTATAATACTAGCATTACTAACAGGATGGCTCTTCGCAGCCACCTACAATTTCTTACAAAATAAAAGGAGGAAGAAGTAATGAAACAAAATTTAGGAAAACTAGACCGAATTTTTAGATTTGCTCTAGCATTCTGGTGGCTTGGTCCATGGGCTCCGCAATTTAATGTTGCCTGGGCGAATTGGATCATCCTCATTGTGGGATGCATCGCACTCCTAGAAAGCTTCATAGGTTGGTGCTGGTTACATGAGTATTTTCATATAAACAATAAAAGCCAATAAATTATTTTTTTATTTTAATGACAAAGGAGGTGACAACATGGCTATAACAAAATGCCTTATGTGCAACAAGAACTCCTTCAAATACACCTACAAAGGAAAATGCAAAAGTTGTGGTGCAGGAGTCATGACAAAAGCGCAGGCAAAAAAGAAAGCGAAGAAAAAGCTTTAAAAAGAAAATAAGCCTATACACGCAAATGAGAAAAGGGTTTAAAATAATACTTCATGCCATTTTTATTGCCCTAATAGGAGTTTTCGGCATAGACGCGTTCTTTCACTTCTTCTTCTCAAAACCCATGGAAACACTTCCCTACTTCTTCACAAAAGCAGCACTCTACCTCATTTTTTCCCTCTTCTTCCTTGTTTTTATTGCAATAAAGAAAAAAGAAGCACTCAAAGTAACAACTGCTGGACTACTCGTTGCAGGAATCTGGGGAGCCTATTACAATATCCTTCCAACACTCTTCCACTTTTATCCCTTTGGCATTGCTTTGCAAGGATTAACCTTTCTAGGCATAGGAATCTTAGGAACCGGCATCGCCTTCGGTGTAATACACATCCTTGCATTCATTGGTGGCTACTACATTGGAAAAGCACTTGTAGAAATGATTCTTTAACTTATACCCACCAAAGCAACACCAAGAACAATAACAAAAATACTCAGCCATCGCTGCAAGCTTACTTTCTCCTTAAAGATAAACTGAGAACTGAATGCAACAAAGAAATAACCAGAACTAACCATAGGATACGCATAGCTAAGATCTAACTCAGAAATAACCACCAGCCAAATCAGCATAGACACACCATACAAAGCAAAACCAAAAAAAATTGGCCAATTAAAAATCATTCTAAAAATTCCCCGCTTGCCATACTTGCTCACACCATATTTCAAAAGTAACTGTGCAACAACTCCCAAAATAATCCCAGGCAGTAAAAGAATTTTATAAACAAGCATAGTCTAAGTCCTTGACAACAAGAACACACCTCCAACAATAATTCCTAAACCCACTATTCGTAGAAGACTAAGATGATCAGCAAAGAGAAACCAGGAAAGCACGGCAACAAAGACATAGCCCAAACTTAATGCAGGATACGCAAGACTCAAATGCGCCTTCGATAAGACAAACAACCATCCCAAAGATCCTAAAATATAAAGAAAAAGACCTAACAGCACAAGAGGATTCTGAAACACACGAAAAAAAGCAAGGACAATTCCAGAAGAGAAATCAACCCCTCCAACAGCATTCAGCCCAGCCTTCAAAGATAACTGCGCAACACTAATAACAAGCACAGTTCCTAAGACTAAAAACAATAACCAAATTTTCTGGGGCATCACAGTACTGCACATCAAAATGTTTATATACTTTTCTCACCCTAAGCACATGAATGAAGCTTGTACAGACCATAAAAGCAATAAAAAAAGTAAAAATACAGGGTGCAGAAAATGTGGCAACTGCTGCACTGAAAGCTTTAGAGTCTGTGACAACAAATACAAAGGCAAAAACAAAGGTGCAATTTCTCTTAGAAATAAAACAAGCAAATAAAATGCTCTTCAAATCTCGTCCCACAGAACCAGAGATGCGCAATTACTGCAATGAAATTTTATCCTTCATAAAGAAATTCCCTGAAAATGATATACAACAGGTAAAACATGCAGCAAAGGAGCATATCAAACACACACTCATAAAAAAACAGGAAAGAAAAGAATTACTTGTAAAAGTAGGTGAAATCTTCTTAGTAAATGAAATAAAAAAGAAAAATCTTATCATATACACACATTGTCATTCAAGCACAGTCACAAGCATAATCAAAAAAGCAAGCAAAAAAAAGAAAATTGAAGTACGAAACACAGAAACAAGACCATTATTCCAAGGAAGAACAACTGCAAAAGAACTTGCCTCTGTAGGAATAAAAGTAACACACTTTGTTGATGCTGCAATGATTGAAGCAATCAAAGATGCTGATCTCATTCTCACAGGCGCAGATGCAGTAACAAACACCGCGGTCTATAACAAAATTGGTTCCGAACTCCTCGCACAGCTTGCAAACCACTACCACATACCTCTCTACATCTGCACTTCACTCTGGAAATATGATGCAAAAAAAGAACAAATAGAACAAAGAAACCCAAATGAAGTCTGGGATCATACACCAAAAAACATCCATATCCAGAATCCAGCATTTGAAAGAATACATATAAAACACATCAAGAAATTCATCTGCGAACATGGAGTATTAAAATCAAAGAAATTCTTCAAACAAGCGAAAAGAACACAAAGCTTTTTATAGTTCAAGACCCAAAAGAAAAATATGAAAAAAGGAGTGAAACTATTCTTAATCATTCTCATCATCCTGCTTCTAACAGCATGTTCTTCCTCCTATAAAATAATAGAGGTAGAAAAAAATACTGCCCCTGAAACAGGAATAGTTCCTTCAACAACAAATATAACGCCTGATGAACCAGTAGCAAACCCAGAAATACAACCCTTACCGGAAACAACGCTGGAAACAAAAACAACAAGCTTCGCTCTAAAGAATACAAAATACACAACAAGTGGAGCCTACAATGGAATTCTCTACAGCACAATAGACAATTGGAAAAATGCAACTATAAATACAAATCAGGCATTCTCAGACATGGAAGATAATGGAGTAAACTATGCACTCATACAGTTTGCCATCATAGAGGCTCCCACAAGAGAAAATCTTGTAAAAACAAAGGATCTTGGCTTCATACTCTCTATCATACAGGAACATCCACAGAGAGTCAATGTGATATTCAATCCAGCAATGAATGCAACTGATGAGAAAGCAATACTGAGTACAACATTAACAGATGAATTTACAAAGAAACTCTCCACAAGCAGAAGTATTGCACAAAATAATATCATCAAAGGATTTGGAGAATTTCCCCTAAACACATGGGGTCTGCAGGCAACAAATGACCGCTTAACAGGCATATACAATCTTGCAAATGCAAACAAACTCGCCATAAGCCTTCATCCATTAAAAGGAAAAGTACCCCTAGATGATTTCACTAGTCTTGCAAAAGACTATCCACAAATAACCTTCATTGTACAGGACGTCACACCAATAGAATTCGATGATAATTATGATAGCTTCATCAGTCTTCTGAATAAAACAAACAATGTGTATTACACCATAGACAGTAATGCAATTTTATATGATGGTGCACAAAGTTCTATCACAAAAGAAGACTCCATAGACACAGCAAAGGCAGTAACTAACTTTAATGCAGAATTCGACAGCAATTATCAATCCTATATCAACGATGCAGTGCTCAGATACAAACCATTGGTGAATGCATATCCAAACAGAGTACTCTGGGGAAGCAGCCTAGGAAACAACTACACCTACACACCTGAAGTTTATAACAGAATAATCAAAGCAGATAGAATCTTCATCGGAAAAATGGATGCAGACAAACAAGAAGCTCTTGCATATAAAAATGCCTTAAATCTTTTTGGCGAAGGAGTAGTGCTCCAGAATGAAATCAGTATTGCATAAAGAAATTCTTTGTTTTGATATGGACAACACCTTAGTCTACGCAGCAAATGCCCATGTGCTCGCATTCAAGAAAGCATTTGCAAAACACAAACTAAAAAAGAAGACAAACAAACAGATACTCAACCAATTCAGTCAGGTAAGCCACACTCTTGTGCACAAACTCTACCCAAAGATTTCAGAAAAAGAAGTAAAAGCAGTCGTCAAAACGCATGACAGAATATTTCTCACCGAAACAAAAAAGAAAGTAAAACCTATTAAAGCTGCGAAAAACACACTTCATAAACTAAGAAAACAGTACAAACTCGCATTGGTGTCAAATGGTAAAAGAAAAGAGATTAATGCAACATTAAAACAAGGAAAAATCAACCCAAAACTCTTCTCAAGCATTTTAGGAAATGATCAGGTCAAACATCCCAAGCCCGCACCGGATGAAATCATAAAAACAGAACACTTGCTAAAGATAAAAAAAGGATACATGATTGGTGATTCTATTTATGATATCAGAGCAGGAAAAAGAGCAAAACTAAGAACAATAGCAGTCTGCACCGGGCCAGACACAAAGAACAAATTAAAAAAGGAAAAACCCACAAGAATAATTAAGAGCCTTGCACAGCTGCCAGCCCTGCTTTCTCAATCTCATTAAGAAGCTCATGTCTTCTTGTAAACTGATAATAATTCTTACTGACACCTGACTTCAGGCCAAAAGGGGGATTAAAACCAAAAACTGCTGTTGAAGAATAGTGCTCAAAAAAGAGGGATAAAATCTTCTCCCGTGAAGAATTTTCTGGACTTGTAGGATAAAATAAAGGAGAAATAATCTTTTTAAACTCTTCCCCATCCAAAGGAACAAAACCCAAACTTCTATAGGACCCAAAATGAATAAAAAGAGAAGGCTCAGGAACCTCTTCAATAAAAGTATTTAAATTTCTTCCATGACTATACCAGCGAGCCCTATCATCATGCAAATGAAGCCAAGGTGAAATACAAGCATGTGAAGCGCCGCTCTTTGCAAAAGAATCAAAATAAGAAGCGCGAAGCATCTCTCCAATAATGCCTGAAACGCAAAAAGGCCTGCCTGCATAAACACCATAATAAACACCAAGAAGTGAAGCAATCCCCAAAGTCTGAACCTGCTCCCTTTTCTCAGAAGCTAACCTTCTTAATGATTCTCCACTTGAAACACAGTCAAGATCCAGCATAGAAAGAAGCTCTTCAAAACCCATAAAAATAAAATTAAATAAGATTATATAAAGTTTCTGTTATTCTTCAGCCATCCAAAGCAGTTGATTAGGATTCTTCATTTTCCACTCAGAGAACTTTTTCTTAATAAACAAAATTTGATCCTTGCTCAAGCCAACCCCATTCTTTTTAGAAATTTGCTGATACACTTTCGTGCCATTCGGCTGTGAAAGGTACACTCTATGAAGATATTCGTACTCATCCTGTCTAAACAATAAAGGGTTTCTTCGCATAGCTCAGTCCTATAAACATAACTTATAAGTAGTAACACTAATACTATTTAAAGCTTCCGCCTCGCCGGCTCGTGTATAGTCCGGTGACATATGTCACCAGATAAAGAGAAGTATCACCTTCTTCTCTTTTATGAAAAAAGAGCTCATTCGTAAAGAATTTCTTAAGCTGAGACTTTCTCAGCAGTCGTACTCAAAATGTGAGGGTATTCTAGAGGAT
>JACRKH010000062.1 GCA_016235495.1 Candidatus Woesearchaeota archaeon | reverse complement strand
CTAAGAAAAACAAAATAATAAAGTTTATATGCTTAAGAAATAAGAAGGGGTAAATGAATATAAAAAAAGTTCTTCATCAGATTTTTCACATAAGCATCTTCATCAAAGCAGTAGATGGATTGATAGAAATCATTGCTGGGCTTGTTCTTCTTTTATTCAACACAGACTTTCTCACACCGCTTGCAGAACGAATATTTAAAGAAGAGCTCATTGAAAACCCTTCAGATTTTCTTGCAAATATAACCCTACAAAGCACACAGCTCTCACCAGCAGCACAGCACTTTGCAGTAGTCTATCTCTTAACACATGGAATTCTAAAGATTGGTATTGTTTTAGGCGTATGGCACAAAAGAAAAGAAACCTACCAATTTGCAGCAGCTTTTCTTGCCATACTCATAATCATCCAAACAATACGAATAATCAACACCCATTCTATTATCCTAAGCTTCCTTACAGCCATTGACTTTCTCATTCTTTGCCTTCTCTACAGAGAGTACAAGCTCCATAAACACAAGAAAAAGTAAAAGGGCACGTGGACACACGGCACGCCCCCGCGCCGCCCTTATAAAGAACAGCAGCTATACAACTACTATTCCTGTAAGGACAGGAAAAGGGGGGTAAAAATGAAAAAATACACATCTAGCGTGAGCTATAGAAACAGATTTTGGCACAGAGCACCAAGGCTCGACACAGCATACATTGCAGAGCTCTTTAGCGAACAGCTTATGCAATTACCACTAGAAAAGGAGCTGAAACAATGAAAAACAAAAAACTCATTTTAAGCATTTATGATCTTAAGGATCTCCATATCATGTTGGAAGAAGATATGATTAATGAATTTGAAGAAGCCTTCATGCGCGGATACATGGCTGATGAACTTTCTTAATTTTTTATTCATTTATAATTACTCAAACTTCAATCGCTACCTTTATAAAACCTAAAATCCAAAGCTACAATTATGTACATTATATTTTATGCCCTGCTAAGCGTATTCGTAGTAAGCCTTATATCGCTCATTGGTATCTTCTCCTTGCCCTTATCGAATAAAAGTCTCGAAAAAATCTTGCTGTACTTCGTAAGTTTCTCAGCAGGAGCACTCTTTGGAGATGCTTTTATTCATCTCCTGCCGCAAGCAGCAGCACAGGGCTTCACTCTCAAAATATCACTCTATGCGTTATTAGGGATAGTCATCTCATTCTTCATAGAAAAAATAATTCATTGGCACCATTGCCATCACACAGGAAAACATTATCATGAATATAATATCCATGATAATAAATCATTTGCATACATGAATATCTTTGGAGATCTTATCCATAACTTTATTGATGGGCTTATCATAGGAGGAAGTTATTTAGTAAGCATTCCAGTAGGTCTCGCAACAACAATTGCAGTTATCCTGCATGAAATACCCCAAGAGATAGGAGACTTTGGCGTATTACTCCATGCTGGCTTTACAAAAACACGAGCACTGGTATACAACTTCCTCACTTCCTTAAGCGCATTCATAGGCGTGGCAATTGCCCTCTTCATTGGTCTCAAATCAGAAGCATTTTTCATATTCTTACTTCCATTCGCAGCAGGATCCTTCATTTACATTGCAGGATCAGATCTCATCCCAGAGCTCCACAAAGAAAAAATGTTCAGCAAATCAACAATACAATTACTGTTCTTTCTTTTTGGCATAGGCATAATGATACTTCTGCTTTTGCTGGAATAAAACTTCAAAAAAACAAAGATATTTAAATGGTTTGTCCATAAATAATTTAACAGGAAAAATGAATAATGGAACTGCTAACAAGAAAAAAAGGAATTTGCTTGTGTGCAATTGGGATTGTCATGTTTTTACTTAATTATTTTACTTCAACATGGTGGAATGTGGATATTGACATTGTTGGTGCAATGATTGCTATTCTTGGTTTAGTTATTGCAATAGCAACAAAGAATATGAAAAGGTCAAAAAAATGGTTAACAAGAAGGAATGGAGTATGGTTATGTGTAATTGGGGTAGTAATAGAAATTATAATTGGACTCGCAAACCTTTTGGGACTGAGTAATGATGGCGGTCGCGTTGGTGCAATAGTTTTTGTTTTAGGGATATTACTTATAGCAGTGAGATGGAGATACTAATAAAATAGAAAAATGTTGTGGTCCATATTCATTTAAAGAAAAAACACGCCAACGCAACAATATGAGCCTTCAAAAAGCCTTAAATACTTCAAAGCACTAAGAAAAACTGAGGTGATGCCTAATGGCTGAGAAAAGTACAATACAATGGATCAGTTGGATTCTCTTGCTCGTTGGAGGAATCAACTGGGGTTTAGTAGGAACTCTTCAGTGGAATCTTGTATCAGCAATTTTTGGATCAATTCCATGGCTTGAAAGAATCTTATACATTTTAGTGGGTCTTTCTGCACTCTATGCAATCTACGAAATGGCAAAGAAATAAATATTCTTTTTATTTTTTTTAAAAAACCTTAAAAAGAGACAAGTTCTCCAATAAACCATGATTATCCTCGCCTTTTCAGACACCCATCTTAATGAACAATGCATCAAAGAAATAATAAAGAATGCGAAAAAGGCAGACATTCTCATCTGTGCAGGGGATATTAGCTGGTTCGGTACAGGCTTAAAAAAAGTTCTTCAAGAAATTGATAAGAATACAACAAAACCATTATACATCATTCCTGGGAATCATGAAGAAGGACCAGACCTAGAAAACATTTGTAGACAATTAAAACATGTAGTATACGCAAACAAGACCGCAAGAAAAATGCAGGACTTCATTTTCTTCTTCTGGGGTGGCGGAGGATTTGCAACACAAGACCCTAAACTAGAACATATCACAAAAGAATTCAAAAAGAAAATAAAAAAGGAAGACAAAGTTATTTTCATCACGCATGGACCACCATATGGCACAGAGCTAGATAAATTAGAATGGGCAGGCCATGTTGGCTGTAAATCCCAAAGAAAATTCTTAAAAGAAATAAAACCTATTCTTCATATTTGTGGGCATCTTCATGAAAATATAAACAAACAGCAAATCTTTGAAAAACACACAGTAATTATAAATCCTGGTCCAGCAGGAACACTTATTGAAATTTAAAAGAAAAACTTTATATAGATAAAAGGTCTAAAGAAAAATATGAAAAAGAGTGTGAAGGGAATTTTTATCATTCTCGTAGCTATATTCATTCTTACTGCATGTACCACAGCACCTGCCGCAAAACAAGAAACAGCTAGCCCAGAGACAAATACAGCAACGGCAGATGCTTCCAGTACAAATACAGCAAGTGAAAGCACACAGAAAAGCACATCCACTCCAGAAGCAACAAAAACAAGCACGATAAAAATTAACATTCAAAACTTTGCATTTTCTCCAGCAGAAATAACAATCAAAGCAGGAGACACTATAGACTGGGAAAATAAGGATAGTGCCCCGCACACAGTAACCTCTGATACAGGTTCAGAATTAAGTTCTCAAACACTAAAGAATGGAGATACATTCAGTCATACCTTCACAAGCCCGGGAGTCTACGACTATCATTGTACAATACACCCTAGCATGACTGCAAAAGTGATTGTTCAATAAAATGGCTAAAAAGAAAAGAAGATATATCACAGAATACATCAAAATATTTCCTCTGCTGTTCTTAGGAATTCTCATTTTTACTTTCCTTGACTTCCTCATTCATAGCCTCAGTCAAAATCTCTCAGTTCCAGAATATTATTTCAGAAATAAAATCATCTTTGCAACAATCTATGCATGTATCATATACTTCTTTGTAAGAAAAATGCAAACTTGGAAACAGGCGTTAATTACAACAAGCATCATTGCAATACTCCTGCAAATACGATATTTCTATGAAGGTTACAATCTACAGTTTGTCATAGAATTTCTTTTCATTCACTGGGGGATACTCTTCCTAGTCCTTTGGATAACATATATTTTTGGAAAGAAAGTTCTAAGGAAAAAGCCTAAAACAAGAAAATAGAACTACCTTCTCTTTTTCATATGCTTTTTTCTAATGACCATCTTTTTCTTCACAGCCTTCTGAACACGCACCTTCTTCCGCATAAGCCTCTTCGGAACAACATGCAAGACCATTCGAGCCGGAACTCGTGGTACCCGTACCAACACCATAGGAGTTCATAAGCCTTTATTGTATAAAAATATTTCCATTCTACAAAGAAAGAAGAAAGAGCTAATTCTTCATTCTTTGAGCATACAAAGCCTCATCCGCAAAAGAAAAAGCTTTATCTGAAAGTTTTACCTTTCCATAATACAAATCCCACAATCTTCCTCTAAAATCATCATCAAGAACATAACAAGGATATATTTCTGAACAAAAACGAGAATCTCTCACAAAAGATTCTTCCAAAGCAGGAGCTCCAGAAAATGAACGAAACATCTCGACACTCTCAATATGCCTTTCTTTATAACATGAAAAAGTCCGAAGGTCCTCATCACTGCATAAAAAACCTAACCTAAGATAATTCAAAGGAGATGTAGAAATTTCTCTTTGGTATAAAACCATTTCAGATTTCTCTGGAATAAAAGAACTTTCAGGAACTGAACTCTCTGAAAGACAGGAAGCAAACAAAAAAGAGTATATCATAAAAAAAGAGAATAAAATCTTCTATTTAAGGGTTATGCTCCAAAAAAGACTGAAGCTTTTCCCTTCCATTCATTTCAGAATGAACAGGAATCCCTTCATAGAGAGCTCTGAAGAATGAAGAAAATTTAAAAGAAATCCCTTCTAAAGAAATGCTATCAGTAGATCCACTGGGATGATAAATAGTGACGAGCCCTTCCTCGCCCTTTTGACTATGCACTCGCACGCCATAAATTTCTTCTTGGCCAACAAGATCAAAGAAATGCAAAGTTTTTGTACCAGAAAAATGCAGCGCAACAGGAAGACCAAATGCGAGAGCTCTTTCCTTAGGAAGCACAGCAAAATTTGCAAGGAAAGAATCAATTTGATTACCATCATGAAGCTGTACATGAGCAAGAGAAGGATTCTTATCAAGAAGCGGATGAACAAATGAAGAACTCTGAGGAAGAGAGGCATAACTTGGAAAAAGACTCCATGAAGCAGGATCAGAAACATACTCCCTCCCCAAAGAAAGAACTTGCCTTTCATGAACAAGAGCATGTCTCACATCACTTTGTATACTAGAAACAACACCTAATTGCTGAAGCGCCCTTCCAAATGCAGAATAAAAGTAACCATCTCTTCCTTTAAGAGCATGAAAATTCTCTGTAAAGCTAGTATAGTCCAACTTTGGCACAAGAAGAATCTCTCTTTCACCACCAAGAGTAACCAAAGGAAGCATTCCTGCAACACAATGATGCAAAGTTTCCCCCTCAGGGCAAAGAACAACCTCTTCTAAAGAGCCAGTTTTCCTATGCTCTTCTAGTTTTGCAGCCCTGTCTGCTAAAAAAGCCTCCTCAACTAATGGAAGCCCTCTTTTGCCATGAGAAAAACGAACGTTTAAACGAGCAGAACCCTTCCTAGGATCTAAAACTCGCGCAACAACAGAAGTATAAGAGACCATGACTAAAAGAAACAGAAAATCCTATATAAACCTTATGAAGACACCACTTTAAAGTTAAAACAACCGATAGATTTATATAGAAGTTCTATGCTATATAGTAATATCACCTCTTTTTCCCCAGGAAGATGCTCCTTCGGGAGTATCTTCCCAGGGTTTAATAAGGTTTAATAAAAATGGTCAACCAAAAATTTATTGATTTTAGAAATGATTTATGTTCACTTCTTAGTCCTTCTGAAGAAACAGAAAAGGCAAAAATATTTCTTACAAGAGCTTTAGTTGATGAAGATCCAAATAAGTTAGAAACCCTATACAAAAGAGTTCCAGAAATTAAAAATTATTTTTCAAGTAACCCAAGAGGATTATTTGAAGGAATAAGAGAATTTTGTGAAAGAATGAATAAAATGAAACTAAAAAGAGGATCAACAACAGAAGCCTACAATGATAGGGGTGGCTACGATGGCCCCTTTGGTGAGAGAGTAGGAAATGCTTCACCTTACGCAACAAACGGAATCTGGAACAACCATTAAAAAAATTTATTTCTTATGAAAAACAGTATAACTGCACTTTCCGCAAGTTTGTCTATCCTTATGCTGTGCTAAAAAAATCCCTGGTCCGCACTTTGGACAGAAACCCTCAGCAGCACCATTCTTGTACTTTGCATACTTCTTGCTTGTAAGTTTATTTTTAATTTTTTTTGCTGCTGCCATTATTGTGCTCCTTCAGCTGCTGCTTTCTTTGCTGCAGCATCAGCCTTTGCTTTTTCTTCAGCCTCTTTTTTTGCTGCCTCAACAACCTTTCTTTCACCTTTCTTTAATTTCTCCAAGCGAAGAAGTTCTTCTCTTTTCTTATAGATATGAGCAATAACTTTTGCTTGAGGAAATCCATAGCGTTGATACACATGTCGAATAGCAACAAGATCTTTATGCACCTTGAGCTTAGAAGCAAGAACATCCTTAAACTCAAGAATGGATGGCGTCGCTCCGCCGTCATAAGTAACCATAGCACTGACTCTTTGCCTGTTCAATAAAGGCACTTCAACTTGTTTTTGTACTTCTACTTCCATTTTATCTCACCTTGATAGCATACTCTCCCTTCACATCAATACCCACTTTTTTTGCAATGTCAGATTTCTCTGCATCAAGAATAGTGATTCTTCCCTTCCATGTTTCAGTAAAAGTGCTGTTATGACAAAGAGGACAGACTGCACCTTCAACAAATATTCTATCCTTCTTGCAAACCTTTTTCATTCTTTACCTTTACCTTTCTTTTCTTTTTTAATATCATCTTCAATCCAGTTCAAGGCGCCAAGACGATGCTGTCTCATAGTCAAACCAATCTTTGGACTGGAAACATCTTTGTAACTCACCGCAATAACTCGTGCAAGACATTGGTCTCCAACCTTTAGATTTCTTTTTGTATCTTTTCCAGTAAGAACATTACTCTTCGCAAAGCTGACAAAATCATCCATCGTCTGAGAAACATGAATCATGCCATCAATAGGACCAAGAATCATGAATGCACCAAAATCAGTAATATCAGAAATTCTTCCAAGAACAACTTCTCCAACTTCAGGTTTAAAACTCAAAACGCTGAAATGAGTTTCATAATACGCAGCGCCATCACCAGAGATAACAACACCCTCACCAATAGTATCAATAGTAGAAACACCAATCACAACACCCAAATCTTTAGAGATATATCCTTCAAATTTCCCATTAAGGGACTGCTGAAGTGCTTTTTCTATGGGTAAAGAGAAAAGTTTTGGATCAACACGAACATGGCCTTTAACTTTGATGGTATAATACATTTTCACTCCAATATAATATATTTTTTTTGTCGCAAGGTTAAAATTTTACTCTTATTCGCATGCAGACGCAGTTTCAGTTCCCTGTCAGCAGTGCCAATGATTGCACCATTCTTCCCAAGATCCACAAGGATATCATCCACATGTCTCGAGTCATGAGTACGCAGTATTTTGACCTTTTTTGCCTCTACAAGCTTTAAAGCAAGTTGAGAAGCTTGCCTCTTTGAAAGTAAGGAGGTCTTTATAAGGTTTTCTAATTCTTCTATCGTCCTATCCAAAACACAGAGCTCATAAGGAAAATCACAAACTTTGAATATCTCTGCAAAAATATCCACTTTTAATTCTTTAATTGCCATAAGAAGGTTGGTATCTAAGATTATTTTTTCCATGAAATAAAAAGACAAAGCCTAGTTTTTAAAGCTTTCCCATACCATTTTCACAAATACCTAAAACAGCTCTACAAAGCCTATAAACAAAGAATTCTGCGCTTTAAAGAAGAGAAAAGCATATAAAGAAAAGAGGCAGTTTTTACTATGAAAATACAAGCATTTTTCGTCTCAAAATGGAAGATAAAAAAGAATACAAAGCAACAAATATTCAGGTTCTCAAAGGCCTTGAAGCAGTACGGAAAAGACCCTCCATGTACATTGGAGATACAGGAAGCAGAGGACTCCATCACTTGGTCTATGAAGTAGTGGATAACTCCATTGATGAGGCTTTAGCAGGCCATTGTACAGACATTCAAGTAAACATTCACACAAATAATTCTATCAGTGTAAAAGACAACGGAAGGGGCATCCCTGTCGACATACACCCGACCGAAGGAAGACCAGCAGTAGAACTTGTTCTCACCGTCTTGCATGCTGGAGGAAAATTCGATAAAGATTCCTACAAAGTCTCTGGGGGCTTGCATGGAGTAGGGGTCTCTTGCGTCAATGCACTCTCAAAAAAACTCACAGTAACTATCCACAGAGATGGAAAAATCTACACACAAGACTACGAAAGAGGAATCCCAATCACAGAATTAAAAGTAATAGGAGACACCACAGAGCGAGGAACAATAGTAACTTTTCTTCCAGATGATGAAATATTTACAGAGACAACAGTCTTTGAATATGAAATTCTTGCAAAAAGATTACGAGAACTTGCATTCTTGAACAAAGGAATAAAAATTTCATTAAAAGATGAAAGAGAAGAAGGAAAAGAAAATACTTTCCACTATGAAGGAGGATTGTTAGAATTCATTCAGTATCTCAATAAAAATAAAACTATACTGCACGAAGCAATTTACTTTGAAAAAGAAGAAGAAAAAACTATTGTCGAAGTAGGACTGCAGTATAACGATGGCTTCTCAGAAAATGTTTACTCTTTTGTCAACAACATTAATACACATGAAGGAGGAACACACCTTGTCGGTTTTGCAACGGCATTAACAAGAGTAATCAATGAATATATTGAAAAGAACTTCAAGAATGAAGAAAAATTAACAGGAAATGATATGAAAGAAGGTTTAACTGCAGTTATTTCTCTCAAAGTCCAAAATCCTCAGTTTGAAGGACAAACAAAAACAAAATTAGGAAATAGTGAAGTAAAAGGAATTGTTGCAAAAATAGTCTACAAAGAATTATCAACATTTCTAGAAGAGCATCCTGATGTTGCAAAGAAAATCATAGAAAAAGCACAGCTTGCAGCGCGTGTACGAGAAGCAGCACGGAAAGCAAAAGATCTTGCACGAAGAAAAGGCGTGCTCTCCTCAGGTTCGCTCCCAGGAAAACTTGCAGACTGCCAGGAAAGAGATCCAGCAAAATCAGAAATATTCCTTGTAGAAGGAGATTCCGCAGGCGGAAGCGCTCGTATGGGAAGATCTAGAGTTTCTCAAGCAGTTCTTCCATTAAAAGGAAAAATTCTCAATGTAGAAAAAGCAAGATTGGATAAAATCTTCGCAAATAATGAGGTAACAACATTAATCTCAGCACTTGGATGTGGAATCGCAGATGACTTTGACATTACAAAAGCACGCTACCATAAGATTATTATCATGACAGATGCTGATGTTGATGGCTCACATATCTCTTGTTTGCTTTTAACATTTTTTTACAGATACATGCCAAAGCTCATTGAGAGTGGCTACATTTACTTAGCAATGCCTCCTTTGTATAGAGTCTCAAAAGGAAAAGAAAAAATATATGTTATGAATGATCAAGAGCTCCCAGCAGTTCTAGAAAGAATGGGAAAGGAAAGTAACATCCAGCGATACAAAGGTCTTGGAGAAATGAACGCAGATCAATTATGGGAAACCACCCTTGATCCTACAACAAGATACCTCAAAATAATAACTATCGAAGATGCAGTTGCTGCAGATGAAATGTTTACTATTCTTATGGGTGATCAAGTAGAACCAAGAAAAGAATTCATATTTGCAAATGCAAAATTCGCAAAGAATTTAGACATCTAAAATGGAAGACGATAAACTCATTAAAAGACCTATTGAAATAGAAATGAAGGAAGCTTATTTAGATTATTCTATGTCAGTCATTATTGGTCGAGCACTCCCTGATGTTCGTGATGGTTTGAAACCTGTACATAGAAGAATTCTTTTTGCTATGCAAGAATTGGGTTTAGTATATAATAAGCCATTTAAGAAATCTGCAAGAATAACAGGAGAAGTTTTAGGGAAATTTCATCCGCATGGAGATGCCGCTGTATATGAAAGTATGGTTCGTATGGCACAAGAATTTTCCTTACGATATCCTCTTGTAAAAGGACAGGGAAATTTTGGTTGTTTTACAGCAGATACAAAAGTACAACTTACAGATGGAAGAAGTTTAAACTTTGTAGAACTTATTCAAGAAGAGAAGGAGAAAAAGAAAAATTATACTTTTACTGTTTCTAATGAAGGAAAAATAAAAATTGCAGGGATCAAAGCCCCAAGAAAAACAAAAGAAAACCAAGAACTAATAAAGATTACACTTGACAATAGTGAAGAAATTAAATGTACATTAAATCATAAATTTTTATTAAAAGATTCATCCTACAGAGAAGCAAAGGATTTGAAGGCTGGAGATTCTCTTTATAGTTATGGAAGAGCTACAAAATGGGATACTGGACTAAATAGATATTTCTCCGGAAAGAAGAAACTAGCACTAATAGAAACAAATGGTAATCATAAAGTCCAGAAAATTGAATTCTTAAAGGAAAAAAAAGATGTGTACGATTTAACCATTGATGATACACATAATTTTGCACTTGCAGCAGGAATATTTGTACATAACTCAGTAGACGGAGACAGCGCTGCAAGTATGAGATACACAGAAGCAAAACTGTCCAAGATCGCAGAAGAACTTCTTGCAGATATTAACAAAGAAACAGTAAGTTGGGTTGACAACTTTGATGGATCCCTCAAAGAACCAGAAGTGCTCCCAGCAAAACTTCCAAATCTTCTCATTAATGGGTCTACAGGTATCGCAGTAGGAATGGCAACAAATATTCCACCACACAATATCACAGAAGTCTGTCGAGCAACAATTGCACTCATTGAAAATCCAAATCTCGAAATTGCAGAGCTCATGCAGCACATAAAAGGACCAGACTTCCCGACAGGAGGAATAATCTGTGGAAAATCTGGTATAATCAGTGCATACAAAACAGGTCGTGGGAAATTACAACTGCGTGCAAAAGCGCTCATTGAAGAAAAGAAAGACAAACAATCTATTATAATCACAGAAATTCCATACCAAGTAAACAAATCGAACCTCATTGAAGGAATTGCAAGTTTAGTCACAGAAAAAACTATTGAAGGTATTTCAGATATTCGTGATGAATCAGACAGAGAAGGTATGCGCATTGTCATTGAAATCAAACGCGCTGCAGATGCAAATGTAGTCTTAAACCAATTGTATAAACATTCCCAGTTAGAAACAACTTTTGGTATTATCATGCTCGCTATCGATAACAAGCAGCCAAAAGTAATGACATTAAAAGAAGTGCTCAATTATTACCTTGCACACAGAAAAGAAGTTATTGTTAAAAGAACAAAATTCGATCTAGAAAAAGCAAAAGCACGAGCACACATACTTGAAGGTTTAGAGATTGCACTCAGTAATATTGATCCTATTGTCAAAGGGATTAAAGAATCAAAAACAGTAGAAATTGCAAGAAATTTCCTTATGACAAAATATTCCCTATCAGAGATTCAAGCAAATGCTATTCTCGATATGAAATTACAGAAAATTACTTCCTTAGAAACAGAAAAATTGAAAGAAGAATTTGAAGAGATTAAAAATCTTATCAAAGAATTAAATTCCATCCTTGCTTCAGAACAAAGAGTCCTCGATTTAATAAAAGAAGACCTAAGAAACCTTATAGAAAACTATGGTGATGAAAGAAAAACAGAAATTACTGATGCTGAAGAAGAATTAGAAATGGAAGACCTCATTCCAGATGAAGAAGTTGCAGTGCTTATGACGACATCTGGTTACATAAAAAGAATGCCAGTACAAGAGTATCGATTGCAAAAACGTGGTGGGGTAGGTGTCAAGGGAACAGAGAAGAAAGAAGAAGATGATGTAGAAACAATCATACACACAAGTACACATAATTATCTCCTTTGCTTCTCAAATCAAGGTCAAGTCTATTGGTTAAAAGTATACCAAATCCCAGAAGCAGGAAAATATGCAAAAGGAAAAGCAATCATTAACCTTCTTAATTTAGGAGAAAAAGAACTTATCACCACAGTAATACCAATTAAACAGTTCGATGAAAAACATTTCCTCATTATGGTCACAAAATCTGGATTAGTAAAGAAAACAGAGCTTATGGAATACTCCAGACCAAGAAGTTCAGGGATTGTTGGTATAAAACTTTTAGAAGGAGACGAACTTATCACTGTCAAACTCACTCCAGGAACATTAAAATTTATTATTGGAACCAAAAAAGGAATGGCAGTTCGCTTTGAAGAATCTGAAGTTCGTGATGTTGGAAGAAATTCTCAAGGAGTACGAGGAATTCGACTAGGAAAAGATGATGAAGTTATTGGAATGGAAGTAGCAATTGACACAGGACAGCTTCTTACGATCACAGAAAATGGCTTTGGAAAAAGAACAGACATCCCAGAATACAGACTTATATCTAGAGGAGGAAAAGGAGTTATTAATATTCAAACAACTGAAAGAAATGGAGATGTTGTTGCAATCAAAACAGTAAAAGATAATGACGAAATTATGGTGGTCTCAAAAAACGGAATTGTTATTAGAACACCAGTACAAGATATTCCAAATATTAGTAGAAATACACAAGGGGTAAGAATTATGAGACTGAAGGAAGGAGATAAAGTATCTACAGTGGAGAAAATAAAACATACAAATGGCAACTACCTGATCCCTGAAAAAGATTCTACACCAGAAAATTCTGAACAAAAAGAAAATAGTAAATAAGAAAACTTTTTAAGAACGAAAAGTATAGTCAGTTTATGCTCCTAGAAATACTAAGCACTTTTGGGATTATGTTTCTATCAGAAATGCAGATAAAACTCAGTTACTCATTCTGAGTATTGCAGCAAACTATAAAGCCCCATGGCAAGTATTCACAGGAGCCTTGCTTGGGCATATACTTGTAGATAGCATCGCAATAATTATTGGAGCGAACATCCACTCTTTTTTACCAGAAGAAATTCTAAAGATAATCACAGGAGCTATTTTTATTATCCTAGGAATATACATGTACCTTAAAGTTAAAAAAATAATAAAAACAAAGAAGAAAAAAAGAATATTCAAGAATATATCCCCATTCCTTGCAGTATTTTTGCTTATTTCATTGAGCGAATTTGGAGACAAAAGTCAGATTGCTTCAGGTCTTCTTGCAACAAAATTCGGTTTCATTGCAACAATCATAGGAGCTATTCTTGGTCTTGCCACAATAATAGCCATCAGTGTTTTCATTGGAGCAAAGATCGCAAAGAAATTACCGAGAGAGAAAATAAAAATTGCAACAGCAATAGTCTTCATAATCATGGGTATCTTAACAATAATATTTTAACTTCTCGCAAGAACCAGCGCACCAGTCATATACTTTCTAAGAATAGGAAGATTATCAACATTAGTGACTTTTCGTAAAATTACTTTAGGTCTAAAATAAAACTCTCGCATTGCTTTGCGTTGCATCGCCTTCACATCCTCTGAACTTCTGCCATGTGCAGTCCAGACCAGTTCAGTATCACCATAACCAGACCAAGTCAGATATTTATCCCAGTCACTAATATCTGTATGAAAAGTTCCCCACTGCTCAGCTTCATTAAAAAGCTCTGTTCCAGGGTAAGGAGTTGCAATGGTAAACTGCGCCCAATCAGGATCAATATCCTTTGCATACTCTATTGTGGCAAAATCGTCCTCAGGCGTCGAGCCTGGCATGCCTACCATAAAATATCCTCTGGTCTCAATGCCAATCTCACGGCAAAGAGTAAAAGCATTCTTAATGATTTCTAAAGTAGTATCTTTCTTCACACTATCAATCAGCTTTTGTGTACCACCCTCAACACCAAAATGCATTCCCCAGCATCCAGCCTCTTTCATTTTCTGCAGCAACTCTTTATCAACAAGATTCGCTCGGGTAATACAGTCCCAAGTTATCTTTTTGTGGAAGCCAGCAGCAATAATTGCTTCACAAAGTTTTATTGTTCTTTCCCTCTGCAAAGTAAAAGTATCATCACGAATAAGAATCTCCTTTGCACCAAAATCTTCTATCAATACACGCATCTCTTCAATAACTCGAGGAATAGAATGCACTCTGTAGCCAGTTTTTGCAGTCGCACAGAAAGTGCAGCGATAAGGACAGCCCCTCGTGGTAATCATGGTATAAGCAGGCAGTCTTCTATAATACGAAACCGAAGGCCTATAGAGGTGCATCTTAATCAAGCTTCTGTCTGGAATAGGAAAGAAATCAAGATCATTCACTTTAGCCCTCTCAGCAGTCTGCACAACAACAGCATTTTCTCTATACGCAATCCCTAAAACATCCTTCAGCTCTTTTTTACCTTGAGAGACTTCTAACAATTCTAGAAATGTTTGTTCCGCTTCTCCAACTGTCACAACATCAATACTCTCTTCCTTTTCAGCAGTCTCTCTTGGCCGTAGATTCGCATGAGAACCTCCAACAACAACTTTAATTTTCGGATCAAGCTTCTTTACCATCTTGCAAACAGCAACAGACTGGCTGTACATTGCAGTCAGCATAGCAACACCAACAGCATCATAACGACCAAACTGAATCTTCTGTTCAAGCTCATCTAAAGAAATACCCTCTGCTTCACAATCCACAACCTCAGCATGGTGACCAGACTGATTCAAAAAAGTAGCAATATACAAAAGGCTTAATGGCTCTGACTTAGGTCCAACCTTTTTTCCCAGTTTTTTCCAATAGCCATTATCCAAGGATGGCATAACAAACAATATTTTCATAGGCATTCCCAGCAATTCTACAAAAGAAAATCTTTATAAAGATTATGCTTGTGCATTCTAGAAATATGAATACAATCAGCCCTGAAAAATTAAATAAATATTTTAAGATAACAAAAGAAGCGTATAGCTTGGCAAAGAAATCAAAGAATAGGCATGCAAACCTTCAAAAAGAACGTGAGGATTTCTTAGATATGATCTCTCGCTATATTACAGATGCAGAGCACTTTGAAGCAAAGGGAGAAATTGTAGATGCTTTTGCAGCCTTGAATTATGCACATGGATGGTTGGATGCCGGAGCACGTTTAGGAATATTTGATGTCCATGATTCTCGCATATTTACTGTCGACTAAAACCTACTTATTTATACAAAGTTAAAAGATACTTTTAAAAACAAACAACCCCTTAAAGACAAGCATGGAAAAAGTAGTGATATCACTTGGAGGTTCTATAATAAATCCAGGAACACTCAATGTTCAATTCTTAAAACAATTTACAAAAATAATAAGAAAACAAAAAGGAAAACAAATTATTATTTGTACTGGTGGCGGGAAGCTCGCAAGAGACTATATGGCTCCCCTAAAATCACAGGGAAAAATCATCGAAGACATTGCTGGCATAGAAGCGACACAGCTCAATGCACTTCTCCTTGCCTTATTACTAAAAACACAAAAAACAATCCCAAGAAATTACAAAGAACTCAAGCCATTACTCAAAAAAAGAATCCTTGTGTGTGGGGGATTTCCAGAAGATCTAGGAACAACCTCAGATGGAACAGCTGCAGAGGTTGCAAAAATGATACATGCAAAGACACTCATCAACATTACCAATGTTTCTGGCTTATACGATAAAGATCCTAAGAAAAATAAAAATGCAAAGCTTATTTCTAAAATAACTCATGAAAAATTCTGGGAAATGATAAGGAAACATCATGAAAAACCTGGGCAGCATTTTGTATTGGATAAACATGCTGCAAAAGTCTGCCAAGAAAACAATATTACCATCTACATTCTCAAAGGCAAAAAAAACCTAGAACATGCATTAAACAAGAAGAAATTCCTTGGAACAATCATCTCTTCCTAGACCTTTTTTGAGGAGCAGAACCCTGCTTCCATTCCAAATAACCAACAATAGCAAGAATAAACAAAATTAAAACCCCTAAAGAAGTTGCAATATAACCCTGCGTTGCATGTTCCACAACATCCCCCACAGGGGCATCACCAATAACAGTAAACCCTGTAATCCCCCAGCCAAGAAAAAACATTGCCACAAAAGCAAGGAAGACACTTAAAGTTTTCTGATACATACACACACCAAAGGAAGAGGTATTTTTAAATCTTCCTATCCCATTCTTGAT
>JACRKH010000003.1 GCA_016235495.1 Candidatus Woesearchaeota archaeon | reverse complement strand
ATGGGTCTTCATTTAACTTTACAAATGGCATGTAGGCAGTCTTTGGGAACGGAACAAAGAATGCAGCTTCAACAGTTGCTTCTCCAAGTTCAAGAACTTCGACATCCTTCTATTCCAAACGCTCTTTGCGGTTTGGAAGGAATGTCGGAAGCACATAAAGTTCTTCAGAAAAAAAACTCTGTTGGTGTTCTTGTTGGCGGATTATCTGAAGCAGTCTGGAATCAAAGAAGAACACAAGAAGAATTACAGGCACATAAAGATGTAGATGTCCTTGTTTTGGATTATGATTCTGGCATTAATAGATTTGAAGGAGGCATAGATTGGTGGCTTCCAAGAAAGGAGAGAGTTATTGTAAAAGATATTTATGGGGATAGAGAAGGCCCTGTAGAGTTTTATCAAAATGGAAATGGTGTTATACTTTCTTTCGGGGCAAAAAATTTATATGATATTTCTCTACAAGCTGGGCTTTATATTCTTGAACCTGAGTCTGTGGTAACTATGCGGGTGTACGAAGCCCAGGCACATATTGATTTTACACTTGTTCATGTGGAAGATGAAGTTTTTGATGCATTTAGGAATAAAGTTCGAAAGAGAATGGGGAATTCTTTGATGCGAGATGTTCGAGAATATTTTAAGGATTATATCCTCTCAGATAAGTACGATGGTGGTTCTAATTATATAGATTTTGAGGAGTTTGATATTGCTACCATTGGGGCTTTATCTCAATTTAAATAAATGGAGGAAAAGTAAAGCATAAATTTTTTAAATGCTTCTTTATAGGAACTGTTTATGGAAATGAATACAATCAAAGCAAATCCAGCATGGATAAAAGACAAGAAACTTGCAGAAGATTTTGCAATTTATGAATCCCCACGATGGGATGATATCAAGGATTTTGTCTTTGACAAAGAGGGCTGTTATGTACTGATTAAGATTTATAGGGAAAGCCACGATATTGGTGTTGCGGTCTGCAATCAACAACATGTAATTCTGAAAGAATTCCGCGGCAGAAGAGCACAGGATATTTACAGTGCCATGTTCAAATATGATAGAGATCATAAACTAAATTGGTTTAATGTGATGGATCATGCTGCATACATTGGTAAAGAATTGAAAAAGGCTGAGATTTGTCTTGCTTTAGGATCTGATTATTATCAGGAATAATTATATAAATGGGGAGATTATTTTTAGGGTCACGGCCCCATAGCGCAGCCCGGTTGGCGTAACTGGCTCTTAACCAGTAGGTCGGGGGTTCAAATCCCTCTGGGGTCATTTTCTTCTCATAAACTTTTTAAAGAGCGAGTTGCTCGATTTTCTTATGCCACAGCTTACAGAAACTGCAAAGCAAGAATTGGAGAAACAGCAATATAGGGTTATTGGGAATCATAGTGCGGTGAAGGTCTGCGGGTGGACAAAAAAAATGATTAAAGGCGAGGGCGGCTGTTACAAATTAAAGTTCTATGGCATCATGAGCAACCAGTGCATGCAGATGACGACGAGTATCAGCTGTGCAAATCGATGCACTTTCTGCTGGCGAGGCTATAAGGCTCCTGTGAGTGAGGACTGGAAGTGGGAAGTGGATGAGCCTGAGATGATTCTGCAAGAGAGTTTACATGCACATCGCAAACTCTTGAATGGGTTTGGAGGAAATAAAGATGCACATACAGGAGCGTATGAAGCTTCTAAGACTGTGAAGCATGTTGCTTTGTCTTTAACTGGCGAGCCTATTGCGTATCCTAAGATGAATGCTTTACTCAAAAGATTTAATGAGGAAGGTATTTCTACTTTTTTGGTTACGAATGCACAGTATCCAGAACAGATTCGAGACCTTGAACCTGTGACACAATTGTATATCAGTCTTGATGCACCGACTAAAGAGTTATTGAAACAAGTGGATGTTCCTTTGTTTAAAGATTATTGGGAAAGGCTGCAGCAAAGTTTAGAATTTATGGCTCAGAAAAAACAAAGAACCTGCATCCGCATGACTCTTGTGAAAGAGGAAAATATGTGTGAGCCTGCTGCGTATGCAAAGCTGATTATGAAAGGCGATCCTGATTTTATTGAAGTGAAGGGGTATATGTTTGTAGGTGCTTCAAGGCAGAGGTTGAGCAAGAGCAATATGCCTTTCCATGAAGAGGTTGTTCGTTTCAGTCAGGAATTAGAAAAGTGTTTGCCGGACTATGCTCTTGTGTCTGAGCATATTCCTTCGCGGGTTGTGATGTTTGCAAAGAAGAAGTTCTTTCAAGAAGGAAAATGGCATACATGGATTGATTTCCCTAAATATCATACGCTTGTTCTTTCTGGTAAGACATTTTCTACAGATGATTATCTGCGTGTCACTCCTCAAACAGGTATTAGCGGTCAGGGAACTTTTGATCATATTGAGAATATTCAACGAAGAAATGCTTTGAAAAAAGAAAAAGGCTTCTTTGTTGATGAGAAAACTGATGAGCTTGAGTTCTGGAAGGAATGACTAAGGGAAATCTACTTTCTGGTGAAATAATGGCAGAATAATAAAGTGATGGTACATGTCGGACAAAGTTATTGCTATGCCTATATCAAAAAGTGTTATTGCTGCACCTCCAAAAAGAAAGTCTTGAATAAGTGAAGGATTAAAGAAGAAACTGACTAGGACTGTAAGGATTCCTATGTACATGTGATGCACTCTTAAGGGAAGATGGAGCTTATGCTGGATACTTCTGCTGTGAAAATCAAAGCCAAAGCGAAAAATATAGGTCAACACTTCTATGGCTGCTGCAATCCAGAAAATGAATGCGGTGTTCATCGGAACTAAAGGTATATAAATTGGTTTATATATTTATCTTTCAGTGAAGAACATTATTCCTGAGCATCATGTTTCTGATGTTACACAGATAGATGAGAAAGTATTTGCTGGTAAAGAGTTGCTGGTCTTTGATATAGATAATACTTTATTTTATCCAGAGAGTACAGCTATTCGAAGAGATATCCTGGTGTGGCTACAGGAGGTAAAGAAGAAATATCGATGTATAGGCTTGTCCAATAGTTTTACTCTGAAGAAAAGAAGAGATAAAATTGAGAGGATTTTAGGCATTCCTGTTTTTGGGGGGAAGTATAAGAAACCGACGAAGAAATTATTTAAGATTTTACAAGATGTGTATCCTTATCCTGCAAAGCATATGGTGATGATTGGGGATATGCGCCTCACAGATATATGGTTTGGAAACAGAAATGGCATGCATACTGTGTTGGTTGACCCGCTTGGGGATGAAGTTCTTTTTAGTCTGAAAATGATGCGAACTTTTGAGAATTTTCTTGTCTGGATGTTGTTGTTCTTCGTAAGGCTTAAATAATATTAAGCTCTCTGTTTCTTTATGATGCAAGAAGGTGAGAAAGCTCCGGATTTTTCTTTGAAGGATTCTTCAGGAAAAGTGCATAAGCTTTCTGATTATCTCGGAAAGAAAGTTATTTTGTATTTTTATCCGAAGGATGATACCCCTGGCTGTACGCAAGAGGCTTGTGATTTTAGGGATAGTATTCCTTTGGTCACGAAGAAAAAAGCTGTTGTCTTAGGAGTCAGTGCTGATTCTGAGAAGTCTCATGAAAAGTTTGCAAAGAAATTTGGCCTGCCTTTTACTTTACTTTCTGATCCTGATAAAAAGCTTCTGCAAGCTTATGGAGTTTGGGGGGGAGAAGAGTATGTATGTCGGAAGTATATGGGGATTACACGCAGCACCTTTGTTATAGATGAAAAAGGGAGAGTCCTGAAAGTGTTCTCTCCAGTAAAAGTGCCTGGACATGTGCAAGAAGTGCTGGCATTGTTATAATTCTTCTT
>JACRKH010000009.1 GCA_016235495.1 Candidatus Woesearchaeota archaeon | reverse complement strand
TGTTTCTTCTCTGCGGTTTTTAACAGCAAATTTAATTGAGCTATCTCTACAGCTTTTGGATCCAAATCAACGCCGAAAATATTTTCTTTAAGAATTTCAACTTTTCTTCCATAGCTTGCAGAGGCTCCAGTTAAATCAAGTTTTGTTTGAGCTATTTCTCCATTCTTCTTTTTGTCTAAAGTAACTAAATAATCGAAAGCTTTCATCAAAAAAGAGCCAGAGCCGCATGCAGGATCTAAAACTTTAATGTTTTTCAAATCGAATTTCTTGTCTTTAGCTAGCTCACCAATTGTATTTTTTACAATATAATCAACAACATAAGTAGGAGTATAGTATATTCCTTGCTCTTTCCTGTGCGCTTTTCCTTCTGTAAGGCTTGCTCTTTTCGCGGTTTTCTTTAATATATGCCCTAAATACTGCTCATAGATATTTCCAAGAACATCTGCATCAATAGCTGAAAAATCATAATGAACTGTATTATCTGCTGTTTTGAATAAACCATAAATTATTTTTTCTAGAACATCGTCGTCTACAGCTAACTCTTCACAAAGATGAGGAATAAATAATTTGCTATTATAAACATCATCAATTTTTCTAAAGACATCGTTTAGCTTTTTTGAAATTATTTTATTTGTATTTTCCCTTATCAAAGACTGTAAGATAGGTGCTTCTAATTGTTTATCCTCGAGAGTTCTAATGAATATTAGTCTGTCAATAATTCTCTGGACAGATTCTTCTAAGTCTTCTTCAGTAAGGTTTTTTGAAGAATTATTCTTAAGGATATTTTTAGTTAGTAACTCCCTAAATCTTGTTAAATCAGTAAGAAGCTGTTTATCTACGGGAATTTTCTTTGCTTTTTTACCCCATTTCTCAGCTTCTTTATCTATTAATCCAAGTTCTAGACTTTCCCTCGATAACAACCATAATTGCTCAAAATTGTCTAAAAATCGATTGCAGTTTATTGAAAAGAATTGATTTTGCGAATAATTAACAGATTTCCATTCAGCATTAAAGACTTTTATTCCTTTAAAGTCTGTTAGAATTGCCCACGTTGCACCTTTATGCCATGCATAATTGATTGCTTGCTCAGCAAACTCTTTTCTATCTAAATCTTCTCTTAGAGATTTAGCCTCAAGAAAAAGTTTAGGTATTCCTTCAATCCTAAAAGCATAATCTACTCTTCCTTTTGATATTTTTTCTTCAGCAGTAACTTCATCTCCCTCTTCAACGCTCCAGCCCAAAGCACGAAATAAGGGAAGAATAAAATCTTTTTTCGTCATTTCTTCATTATAAGATTTAGCCTTCCCAGATTCTACTAATTTGCTATATTTCTCTACAAGCTTCTTTATTTCTTCTTTCCCTTGCTCCTTTGTTATCATCTTTTCTCACTCTTCCCCACATTATTTTGTTTAATTAATCTTTCATATCCTGCAATCCAAAAGTACATATCCAATATTTTCATTAAAGGATAATCTTTAAATTTATTTCTTAGACCATCTAATTCTACTTTATTCTTAAGATAAAAATCGATCATTTGAATAAAAGATTTTTCAGAGTTAAACTTTTTCTGAATTTTTTCTTTCTCTAATCCTGCAATAAAGAATCTATCATATGCAGGGATACATCCAATAGTTCCTAAAAGAATTTTTGTTGCCAATGTTGGAGAGATTTCATCTCTTTCATTAAGATATCTTTTTTCAACTCCATCAAAATCTGGGTGTGATTTTACAGAGGTTCTAATTTCTTTAAGAGTATCTTCTATCTTATTGTAAAGAAGAGCAAATAGTTTAGCTATTTCTTTTTTTCTATCTAAGTTTGATTCTATATCCCACAATAGAGTATATTCTTTAGATAAGATTGTTTTTATAATATTCTTGAATACTGTATAATCTTTTTGTAATATAAAACTAGAACCCCTATACATCCCCCAACTAGCCAAATAAAAAGCTAAATGAAGTTGTGCTAAATCTAATTCTTCATCATTTAACTTCTTGTCTTTTATTATCTTAAAAAAATTATAGCAATGTTCCCAAGATTTATATCTATGATCTTGAATCGAATTTATACTTCTATAAAATATTTCTACATTTTTTGTTATTTCATTCGTCATTTCATTTCCTCTCACTTTTTCTCGGCGTATTCCAATAAGGGCTTTTGCATTTAGGGCAGACTTTTGGCTCTTCTATAGTTGTTTCTCGAGGAACCCATTTATGCCCGCATCTTTCGCAAACATATCCTTCTAGTTTAATTTTTCCCATATTGAGTAGTTATATTCTCTTTAGTATATAAGTTTTACTATCTTACTAACAAAAAGGTTTAAATAATTAATAGTATATTACTAGTAAGTATATAGGCAATGATTATGGAACTAACAAAACCTTCTAAGAAAGAATAAAACTAAGCAAAACTCTTCCAGCAGCCGCATCCAGAACTGGCATTGGGATTGCTCACTCGAAATCCAGATTCCTGCAGAGATTCAATATAATCAACAAGAGAACCTTTCAAGTACACACCAGATTCAGCATCAACAAAGACTTTCACTTCACCAGCAGCAATAACCTCATCACCTTCCTTAGGCTCTTCTTCAAAAGCAAACTTATACTCTTTCCCAGCACAGCCGCCCTTCACCACTTGAATACGCAAAGCCCAAGACTCCTTTCCTTGTTTCACAAGCAGCTCCTTAATCTTGCTCGCAGCCTTAGAGGTAATAACTAAAGCGCTCCCATCGGTCTCAATAATTGCAGCATTTAATTTCTCAAGCATTTCTTCAAACACAGAATCCGGCATACCATGCCCAGCACTGCCTTCATAGAGAGACTCCATCGTATTCGCACCGCAGCCAATGCAATGCAGCCCATAAGAAAGCATAATCTCTATGGTCTGAGGATATAAACGAACCACTTCAGCAATAGCCATATCTCCAGTAATCTTCAATGCTGTCTCTGCTTCCATACAAAAAATGACTCAAAACACACTTATAAAGCTTCCCTATCTCTTCTTATGCAGCCCTAAATTTCTTTGCACTTCTTTTTTCAGAGCTGCAGCCAAAAGAGAAGCATCCTTCCTACACATATCCTCTACTCTCGTCGCAGAAGCATGAGCCTTAGAATAACTTTCTTTAAACTTTGCCATACGATAACGCTCATGGAGTTCATGGAGCAAAATAAACTTCCTTTCCTTTGAAGAAAGAGTTACTTCCATCCATATCTCGCTCTTGGGAACAAAAGAATACACATAGCCATGACCACCCTCAGCATAATCAACAAGAAATAAATCTCTTACCACAGTTCCATTTACCAGCCACACCTGCAGTCCAGGATACTCTACAAAAATACTTTTATGAATTCTTTTCAGCACTTTCTCACGATTAAGCAGTTTCTCTCGAAACTCTTCAGAGAGTTTCAATTTAGATCTTTCTCTTTTTTCAATCAGCTTCGCTTTCTTCGCTGCAGCTTGAGCAGAAAAACCTTGTTCTAAGAATTTATGTTCAGCAAGCATACGATCAATATAAAAATGTATTTCTGATTTTTTAGCAATTTTATCAATCCAAAATTCTCCTTTAGGGACGCAAGAACATCCTGAATGAGAGTCATAGCCAACGAAATCTTCATTAAGATTCTTTCGTATCCAATCACCATCAACAATCCACACAGTAAAACGCGAAAGCTGAAGATACTTTTTAATGTAAGGCTTTTTCACAATGCAATACAAGAAGAATAAATATTTAAATTCATCGCTCAGAATCCTTTTCTTCGAAACATTTTTTCAATATCACCTAGAGGAAGTTTTACCATAATAGGTCTTCCATGAGGGCAGGTATAAGGAAGTTCACAAAGATCCAGCTCTTTCAATAAAATATACATCTCAGCAACAGAAACAACATCTCCTGCTTTCACAGACTTCCTGCAGGACATCATAGTAATAATATCCTCTTTTTCATCTTCCTTAAAATCTACAAGCAAATCTCTTAAAAGTTCAGAGCCTTTTATTTTATTAAACAGCACTGGCACGCGTGTCAAGCGAAAAGTATTTTCTCCAAACTCTTCAAGAAAAAAACCATAGCCTTTCATCTTTTCAAGATTTCTTCTCATGACCATTGCTTCCGCAGGACTAAAATCAATCAGCTCTGCTTGCAGCAAATCTTGGACAGCAACAGCTTTGTTCATATACTGCTTCATAAATTTTTCATAATTAATTCTCTCTTCCACAACATGCTGGTCAATAATCATCAATCCTTCTTCAGTCTCGGTAAGAAAAAAAGTCTTTGCAATATTTCCCAATATTCGCATTTCTGGAAAATGCACATATTTCTTTTCATTATGTTCTTGCGCAACCAAACTCTTCTGATGCTCTTTAACAAATCTTTTGCTCTGTGTAGAAACAGTCGGTCTAACATAGGCAGCATCTGTGGGGATGTACTTCTCCTGCACCTGAAAATCTAAAATTTCTTCTTTGAACACAGTACGCACAGCATCAAAGACCGCATTCCTAATCTTATCAGGAAAAGAAAACTTCACTATCTTCTTCGTCGGATGCACATTCACATCAACACCATCAAACATCTGTAAAGATAAAACAGCAATAGGATGTTTATTCACAAACAATAAACTTTTATAGGCATCATATAAAGCACTAGTAATCTCTTCACTCTCAACCAATCTTCCATTCACAAACAAAGCCTGCATAGCAGTATCCCTTCGCACAAGAGAAGGCTTGGAAACAAACCCTTTAATGCTTAAAAAATCATTTTCATAATGAACAGGAACCAGCTCAGAAACAACTTCAGTGCCATACACCTGTGCAATCCTATCTAATAAATCAGACGCATTTACATCAAGCACAGTCTTTGTATGCAAAATTAATTTCACAGAAGTTTTCGTACCAAGAGCAAACTTTTCCAAAAAGGAAGTTATCCTTTCATCTTCTTTCATATCTAAGAATTTCTTTCGCACAGGAGTATTAAAAAACAAATCTCGAACCTCAATAAGAGACCCTTGTTTTGCAGCAACAGTACGAAAAGAAATGGGTTTCCCAGCCATTAAACAGAGTTCATTTCCTTCATAAGAATCTGTAGTTTTACTAAGAATAGTTAAAAAAGAAACTGCAGCTATGCTCGCCAATGCTTCTCCTCTGAAACCTAAAGTAGAAACATGTTGAAGATCATCAAAGCTTTCAATCTTGCTTGTAGCATGTGAACGAACGGCCAGCTGAAGATCATCTTTCTGTATCCCAGAGCCATCATCAGTCACGCGAATAAAAGTAGGCCCCGCCTCAACAACAATACGCAAAGCACCAGCATCAAGAGAGTTTTCCACCAACTCCTTCACCACATTAAAAGGCCTGTCAATAACCTCGCCAGCAGCAATCTTGTTTACCAGCGCCTCGTCCAAGAGCTTAATCATAAGGAATACAGACAAAAAAAGATTAAAAAGGATATAGCGTGAGGAAGATATATAAATAAAACAATAATTCCAAAGCCATGCTTAGCATTGAAGAAATAAAACAAAAAATAGAAGCAGGCCTTCCTGGTGCAAAAGTAGAGATGCTGGACCCAAGAAGGGATGGAGTCCACTTAAAAGCAATGG
>JACRKH010000061.1 GCA_016235495.1 Candidatus Woesearchaeota archaeon | reverse complement strand
GTGTTCAATTCCCCTTCTTTTGCACCATTTATCAAATTGATTTTTTCCTTTTCCTGTTCCTCCAAACTCTGAGCCATTGTCTGTGAGTATCTCTCTTGGTTTTCCATGCATTTGTATTGCTTTTTCTAGCAAAGCAATGATTTTTTTGTGGTGTTTTGCTCAAAGACACCAATGATAATGCAATATCTACTGCAATCATCAATTACAGGAATGATCCATCTTCCTTTGTATTGAGTTCCATCTATTTGCCACATCGAATTAGGATGCAATCTTTCAAATCTTACCCATTTAAGGCGCTGCCCTTCCATCTTATTTCCTCGAGATAAACCCACATTTCTAATGATGGATTTTATGAATGACTCAGACATATAAAATCCCTTTCTCTCCAGCATATATTTTATTTGATATGCACTGCATCCTTCTTGCTTACGCAAGAATAAGATTTCATCAATTTCTTCCTGAGAAAACTTATACTTTACTCTTTTTGGTTTTCGTGAAATATCACGAAAGTCCCAGTCACCAGCATTAAAACGATGCCACCACCGCTTTAAAGTTCTTCGACTAGCAACAAAAGAATATCTTTCTTTTAAAATCCTCTGAATGACAGCATAGGACTTATAACGAAAACGAAGCCGAATAGCTTGTTTCCTTACCACCTCTTTCTTCATTTGTACACCCTCCAAAATCAGAGAAACATCCCTGATTTAAATAGGGGACAAATGTCCCTAACCTACACATAATCATAAAGAAAACAACCAACGCCAGAAGCGAACAAAAATATTTTCCTGTTTCGTAGGCGCATACGAAGGAGCAGCAGCCGGAGCAACACAGCTTCCATCAACACAATTTGCTGGAGAACAATCTCCTCCTTTATCTTCTACACTACTGCAAGCCCCGCAAGTACCCGCACTGGTGCAATCACCATATCGACAATCCGAAGAAGCACTGCACGGAGCTCCAAAAGTACCTACACTCTTACAAGTCCCCTCAGAACAATAGCTACTGCTGCACTGGTCACTGCTAGAACAAGCACTGCCATCTTCTAAACCACTAAGAATAACACAAGCAGAACCAACACAAGTATACCCAGACTTGCACTCTATGCCAGCAGAAGTACAAGCTCCAAAGCATGCACCCTCTAAGGTATTACAAGTATATGCACCCGAACAGAGTGAAGGATCATCATTACAATTAAAAGAACTACTAACTGCAGGTGCTGTTGCTTCAGTAGGAGCTGTCGCTTCAGTAACAGTTCCAGCAGTCTCACTTGCAGTCTTGGAAACACAAGTAGAAGTACCATCACAAGTTTCTGTCGAAGCGCAATCACTATCACTCGCACACTGCACACACACATCGCCCACACAATGCCCGCTCGCACAAGCCTTATCAGTTAAACATGCACTGCTTGTTGCCAAACTACTCGCAGCCACACAAGCAGAATCACCGCATGCATAACCTAAAGCACATTCTATTCCAGCAGAAGTGCACTTTGCAAAGCAAGCACCCGTATTATTATTACAAGTATAAACACCAGTGCAAAATGTAGAATTGCCAACACAAGTTGGAGCAACTGCTGCAACGACAGGAGTCGCCGCAACCACTGCAGGAGGCGCACTAACATTCGCTACAGTAACATTTGACACACAAGTAGAATTCAACCCGCAAGCAAAACCAGTGCTGCACTCTCCACCGGTAGGAGTACAGCCGGCAAAACATGCCCCTTCAGCAGTATTACAAGCATAAGCGCCAGTGCAAAGAAGAGGGTTATCAACACAGCTTGCAGAAACAGCAGCAGCCTGGCTTCCATTAATAACTTCAGTAATATTTGCAACTATTTCACTGCCAGCAGCTTTTGGAACACAAGTATAGGTGGAATCACAAGTTTCTGTTGTTGGTGAAGCACAATCATCATCCCTCGTGCACTGCACACACACATCGCTCACACAATGTCCGCTCGTACAATCAGTATCTGCAGTGCAAGCCCCGCCAGCAATAACACCGGTGCCAGAACAAACAGAGGAATATTCATCATAATAAGATTTCAAACATTGAGTTTCAGCAGTGCTCTTGCCTGCATCTGCACTCCCTTCGTAAGAACTCTGTACAGAGGAAGCAAACTCATCATAATGTTGATAGACACAATCAGCAACTGCAATCTTTGTATATGCTTTATCAGAATCATAAGTTAAACCATAATAATCCGCAGAATAAGTATCCAAGCAAGAACTCAATGCTTGAGGATCAGAGAAGGCAATGAGCCAAGACATTTGTTGATAATGATCAGCAACGCAAGTAATGGAACTATCATCCTCTAAAACAGCAAGACAGCTGTCAACAAGAGAAGGAGCAACTGCAATCTGATATCCATACGCAATCTCGGAAGCATCAGTCCAATCAAGACAGCCAACATCATCAACATCAACAAGTCCATCCCCATCATTGTCTATACTATCATTACAAGCTGGAGAACTCGCAAATGCAAGTCCCAACAAAAGGAAGAGGCTAAAAATAAAGACAAAAAAGAATGATTTACGCATAAGAGCCTCCAGTGAAAAAAGAAACTATCCATGCCCATAATCGTGCAAAGAATCCTTTTTCTTGTACAGCAGCAGGAGCATACGCAAAGCTCACTCCTTCGCTGGATTCACTATTATCAGTAATACTCGTACAATCACTATCATCCATATCTATAGAACCATCCGCATCATTATCTATAGTATCAGAACATTCTGCAGTGTAGCAAACAAAAGAAACACAAACAGAACTGCTCCCGCAATCAGCATCACTTTCACACATAGTGACAGAAGCATAAGGTGCTTCTGCCACACAAAGAGAATCAACACAAGTATAACCTGTTTTGCATTCGATTCCTGCAGAAGTACATCCTCCAAAACATGCCCCCTCTAAAGTATTACAAGTATATGCTCCAGAACAAATCTCAGGAAACTCTACACAGCTCTGATTACTCGTAGGAGGAGTTGCTTCACTCGCAGGAGTCGCAGCACTTGCCTCAGTAATATTTGCAACAGTCCCATCAGCACTCTCATCACTTGACGTGCTCGTACTCTCACTGCCAGCAGAAGAACCACCACCCCCACCAGAAGAACCACAATCCAAATCACAAGTTTCACCTATCTCACAATCACCATCACCACACACAGGAACACTCACATTATTTATCTGCTCTCCAGAACCACTAGGAACTGATGGCGGAGGACTAGGAGGAGTAACAGTCTGATCAATAGGAGTGCCCGTCGTCTTACTTCGTTCCTGAGGAGCATTCTGAAAAAGAGCTGGCCCAAGAACAAAGAAAAAAAGAAGCAAAAGAAGAATGACAGTCACAGGAACAACAAATTTCCAATTTCTATAAAAAGGAATACTCTGAACAGAAGATGCAGAAGAAGAAACAACCTTATTTCCAGAACCCATTAAAGAAGAAATTGTTTGAGAATCAATACCACTCTTAACCAAAGCTTGGCGAATCTGATCATCACTATATCCCTTTGCACGATAAGAAGTAATATGACCCCTCACCTGCGCCTCAATATCTGAATTCAGTACAACCATAAAAACCTCTTTTTAAAACTCCAAAAGCAAATACCTTTATAAAAATTTCTATTTTAAGGCTCAGTCCGGGATTGCACATAAATCTTATTTTTTATTTAAAAAAATACTACGACGAAAAAATTTTTTAATGAATCTTCCTAACTCCATTTGAAATTAATTCCAGAAGAGCCTATTTTAGAAAAATGGGTCTGTCAGGATTCGAACCTGAGATCCTCTCCACGTCAAGGAGACGTCATAGCCACTAGACCACAGACCCTTGAAAAGAAAATAAAAATCAAACACTTAAATAACTTCGCTTTCTAAGCTTGTATCAAAAAAGAAAAAAAGCGAGAAACAACTGCACTTCCTCTTAAAGAATTCTCAGCAACGACTTGCCCAGTAGGCGGCGGAGGAGATGGGGAACCACCACTTGGAGCAGAACCTCCACTTGGTTGACCAGCTTGTTGACCGCCTTGCTGTTGTCTATTCATCTGACTTTGTTGACCGCCCATTTGATTTTGTTGTTGACCTTGTCTTTGTTGCATGCCACTTTGTTGTTGTCCACCTTGCTGCTGTCTATTCATCTGACCTTGTTGACCAAATTGACTTTGTCCTTGCTGTCCACCTTGTTGTTGACCGAATTGACTCTGACCTTGTTGACCAAACTGACTTTGTCCTTGCTGTCCACCTTGTTGTTGACCGAATTGACTCTGACCTTGTTGACCGCCCTGTTGTTGACCAAATGAACTCTGTCCGGAACCCTGTTGTCCTAATTGATTTTGTTGCTGCATACCACCCTGAGATTGCTGTCCACCTTGTTGCAAACCAGTTTGCTCTTCAGGTAATTGCAATTGACAAACATCAACAAAAGAAACAAGAGAATTAAATTTCAAAAACAAATCTCTTCCAATAATTAAATTAATACTTCCATCAGAACCAATTTCATCACTATAAATAACTTCCTTCTCACCAAAAGCTAACAAAGGCTCACCATAAACACTTGGATCCCAAGTACCAACAGCTTGTCCATCAACATAAACAGTACCATCCTTCAATCCTAATTTAACTTCACTGCCAGTAACACTTGCTTGAGCAGTATAAACGAGTATCCCTCCCTGCACCGAAGCAGTCTCTTGACCAGAACTTTGTCCTCCAGATAAATTTCCTAATCCACCAGCTTGACCTTGAGAAAACTGATCAGACTGTTGACCCTGTTGCATACCACCTTGTTGTTGTTGCATAGTACTTTGCTGTCCACCCATTTGATTTTGTTGACCGCCTTGTTGCTGCATACCACCTGATGATTGTTGTTGTGAAGGAGCTTGCTGACCACCACCCTGATTAACACTCCCGACTACCATTCCCGTCGGAGGAGGAGATGGGGAACCACCGCTAGGAGCAGAACCTCCACTTGGTTGACCAGCTTGTTGACCGCCTTGCTGTTGTCTATTCATCTGACTTTGTTGACCGCCCATTTGATTTTGTTGTTGACCTTGCCTTTGTTGCATGCCACCTTGTTGTTGTCCACCCTGCTGCTGTCTATTCATCTGACCTTGTTGACCAAATTGACTTTGTCCTTGCTGTCCACCTTGCTGTTGGCCAAACTGACTCTGACCTTGTTGACCACCCTGTTGCTGCATACCCCCCTGCTCTTGACCAAATTGATCTTGCTGCGCACTACTTTGTTCCTGACTAACTGTATTTTCTTGTGCAAGGAATATAATATAGTCACTATCTACAGAAACATGAACACTTTCTGTAAGAGATAACTGACCAGGAGCCGTACCAGTGCGCGAAGCGGATAATGCAGAGTTGCCAGCACCTGCCTGTCCACCCATACCCTGCCCTTGCCCGCCTACTTGAGAATTTGAAGCAAGTTGATTTTGTTGACCACTCTGCTGCTGATTAAATTGACCTTGCTGCACACTATTTTGTTGACCACCAATTTGATTTTGTGGTTGCATGCCGCTTTGTTGTGAAGGAGCCTGCTGACCCCCACCCTGAGGAGCATTTGCTACTGCCATTCCCGTCGGAGGCGGAGGAGATGGGGAACCACCGCTAGGAGCAGAACCTCCACTTGGTTGACCAGCTTGTTGACCGCCTTGCTGTTGTCTATTCATCTGACCTTGTTGACCAAATTGACTTTGTCCTTGCTGTCCACCTTGTTGTTGACCGAATTGACTCTGACCTTGTTGACCAAACTGACTCTGTCCCTGTTGATTTCCATTCATTTGATTTTGTTGACCACCTTGTTGCATGCCGACTGGATTCTGTCCTGGACTAGGCTGCTGGCTTTGCATAGAACTCAAAGAAATATCCAAAGATCCATCAGCATTTGGACTCACAAAATAATTTCCAACTTGAGACCCCTGGGTAAGAACCATACATCCCACAACAACAGCCCCTTCTTCCTGGCCAACATACTGACCCTGGCTCAAATTGCCATAATCACTTTGATTTTGATATCCCTCCTGAACATCTTGCACTGTTTCTTGTGCTTGAGTAAATTCTGGAGCCTTGCTAAACTGAGAGTTCTGTGACAAAGACTGAATATTCCCATGAATTCTATTCGACAAAGCACCCAATCTATTCACTGATCCTTGAAGAGCAGCACTCTGCTGTCCGCTTCCTGCTTTCTCCTGAAGAATCCCAGAAGCCTTGCTCAAACCCTTGGAAGATCTATCTAAACTATCTAACTTCGCACTTTGATAAGATGAATCAGAAACAACACCTTGAGATTTTCTTTTATCCAATTCCTGAGACTGTGCATAGCCTCGTGCTGCTTGTTTCAACTGATAACTTTCATCACCGCTATAAATAGTAGAAGCAAGAACAGAACTCCCAAAATTTGAAATAAATCCCAAATAAGGATTATCAGGAGTTATTCCTGCACTCACGGCCACATCTAAAACACAAGTAGACTCACGGCAGATGCTGCCAGCTGAACAATCAGAACTGCTTGTACAAGAACCTTCAGAAAGACTTGACGTCGTGACACAGCTATAAGTCGCTAAAGAACAAGAATATCCATAAAAACAATCATCATGAGAAGCGCAAATAGTTTCCTGAGGAGAAGCAATAGCTATCTGTGAAGAATCCGCCATAACAAAAGAGGCTCCAAACAAGAAAACAAGCAACAACACCCACTTTTTCATAAGCTTCCAATACTATACACCTTTAAATACATTTCTGGAGACTAAAACGTTGAAAACTCAATAATGAACAACAATAATTTTTTTAAATAAGAAAGAAAATAAAAAAGAAAATGGATGAAAATTACGAATCACTTGAAACAGAATGTTCCAATTGTGGAATCACCTACAAACTCCAAGAAATGAAAATAAGTCCTTCTTCCAATCTTATGGTTTGTGTGAACTGTTTTAATTTTCCCGGAAGCAAAATAAAAAGAATAAGATAAAAAAAGCCTCAGGAACATAGTTTTAGATTTCGACAACAATGTTGCTAACCTCAAATAAACGCTCATACTTAAAATACTTAGCTCTACTCTCTTAAACTAACTCTTTGGTTATTCTTCCTTGTTTTAAGAAATTCGCTATTGAATTTGCTATCTCATCCATTTTTCCGGAGATTATGAGCCCTTCTGTAGGATATTTCATATCTAATTTATCAATACGGCATGGCCTATCACACATAACAAAGGTTTTTTTATTTATCTTAAAAAAACCATCTATTTCATCATTAGTTAAATCGAGACCATAATTTATTCTAAAGTCATTTCTTCTTTTCTCTTCTTCGGGGTCATGAGATTCCAATTCTTTATAAGAGCTTAATGGAACCCCCAGAACTGAAGTAGATTTTTTATTATAACCTTCTTTAGACAATATTATGAAAAAATGTGAGGGGCAATCAGAAGCATCATTATTTTTTCCATCCATAGTGCAATTAGTAAACCAAATCTCTGATTGTCTAGGGATTATTATATTCATTTTCTTTTAATCACAAAACGAGTTATCTCTTGAGAAGAGCTTTTTACAGGCTCACTGATCATATATATCGATTGATTAGAAAGATTACAATCTGCTATAAGAGAGAACGTAGAGCTTGCAGCTTCAAATAAAGGATCCTTGTGTCTAAGTTTTAAATAAGTTTTATTAATATCTTCCTTTATATTGGGTTTTAAAATTTCTTGAATTTTACTTTTTTCCATTATTTTAGCAACCATGATTCAATATCCTCCCAAACAATAGTTATTTGCTCCTTTGTGAACTTATCTCCTTTTTTATCAAAAGTCATATCTATGATATCCTCTTTTTTCTGTTTAGAATACAATCGATTAAACAGATGAATAGTGCTAGCAATCTCTAACCAATCTTTATCATTTTTATGATCATTTATTCTAGACTTAAAATCCAAAAATATTTGTTTTTTATCTTGTTCTTCGGGTTCAATATCTTCCGCATCATTAAAATTTTCTACAAGATAAGCCATTTTAGTTAGTTCAGGACAATATGGCCCATATAAATAGAGTGAATAGACAAAACCAAGATTCACTCCAGAAGCCTGAAGCAAGTAAATAATCTTCTGCAATTTAAGCCTATTATCAAAAGTTCCCATTGAAAAATCAAGGTAAAATTGTTTTACAATTCCAGCAAGAACCAACGAATTCATCTTTTACAGACCATCTCCCTTTTCACAAAGATACAATAAGAACAGGTTATATAAATTTTTCGGAGGCACGCATGCCAAGTGTCCAGAGTAAGAGTAGTGAAATTCGACGCTTAAGATATCTTAACATCATACATTGTTGCTACAAATCAACTTTGGATTATACTGTTTTATTTTTAAAAAAGTTCTTAATATTATACACAATGTGAGTTATAAAAAGAATAAGATAAAAAGCCTCAGGAGAGATTTGAACTCCCGACCTTCTGATTTCTTTTTGATCAAACTTTCCAAAAGTTTGCTACAAGTCAGATGCTCTACCAGCTGAGCTACTGAGGCATAGATAAAAAGGAAAACTTAGAACTTAAATAGATTTCCATAAGCGGACAAGAGCACGCAGCTCAACACCTGCTAAAGGATAGATTTTCTTAAGATCAGTTCTCAAATCCCTAAAAATATCCCCGGCAAGAATTTTATTGATGAATTCATTAAAAGTTAACTCCTTTGCCTGTGCAGCAAAGAACTCCTGCCCTCTCTGACGCAATGCAGTTAAGATTCCATGCTGAACATTATCCTTCACAAGAAGCATAGGTTTTACTCGCACCTGTACACCATCCTTAGTTTCAACAACAAAAGAATCATCAACTCTCTTCTTTGCTCTCTTCACCAGTCTTTTCACGTGAGGAGGAAGAATCTCCAGAGAAACAAGTTCAGTCATACAAGTGTTTCCTTTCACTTCAGTAATTTTAAATCGTGCTTCAAGGCTTGTCTTTTTTGCAGTGCGGATAACAGTTCCTAGATTTGTTCTGATACCTCTCCCAACAAGACTTTCAACTTCAGCAGCAGGAGTCTCACCAAAAAGAACATTGTTAAAGACTTGAGGAGCTTGCAAAGCATACCATCTTTTTTTCACGACAGACACTCGTGCTTTTTTAGTAATTACTTTTTTTGCCATTTTTATTCGAGATACATCTTAGCATGTGTTCGATCGTAAGTCCAATCTTCTGCCAAAACTCCTTTTTGTTTATAATAAGTAACCAATCTTTTAATTTTTGATTCTGTCAACTGCACACCACGCGCAGCAACTTGGTCATGCTTGCTTTCTGCAGCATGCTTCATAACAGCAATATGTTTTTTTATTAAAGATAATAAATCTTCAGGCAATTTCCCAAATACTTTTTTCTCTTTCATCACTTCAACAATACTCTTTCCTAAAAAAGCTTTTACAGAAGGAATTCCATAAGAATCTCTTAATACAATTCCAATTGCACTAGAAGTCTTTTCCTGCTTTGCCATCTTCACAATAAGCTGTTCAACCTCAGCACTCTTGTAGCCAACCCAACTTGGAACAGTCTTATCAACAGGCTTATGGCTAGAAGCTTTTCCTCTTGAACCTGAATGCATTCGTGCCATTGTATAGTGTATAAGGAGAAAACGTATTTCTCCGGTATAGTCTTGCTCTCACAATCCTATCCATTGTCTGATAAGAAAAAATTCCAGCTATATAAAGCTTTCCCTATACTAATTCCTGCCCTGTTTCTTCAGCTCCCAATAATTAAAAGGCCTATCTTTGAATAGATGCTTGCATTTCACAGAATTATCGAGGTAAAACTCAAATCCCTGAGCACACACATCAACACCTAACCAGCGATCATCCCATGCATCCATCTCGAGAGAATAACGAAAAGAAATTTTTTCCAATACTTTTCTTTTTATCAAAATACAACCCATCCCAGCAAAAGCAATCTTTAGCAGCCGAGGCTCATCCCATATCTCAGAATCCAATAAATATCCAGTATTATTCCAGTCGCCATGCTCCTTGGAAAAGACCCATGCAAAAGGCATGACTTTCACCTCACCACCAATATCATGCGGGCCAAAAAACATCGCAGAGACAACATCCTTGTCATGTGCCATCAAACGCTCAATGGCATCTGCAGGAGGAATAACATCTTGATCTAATATCAATAAATAATCATAACCTCCATCCAAAACTTTCTGTCGGATAATATTATGATCCCTTGTCACCATATCTCGAATACGATGAAGATGTTCAGTTTTTTGTGCAGAAAACCCTTCAGCTAAAACTCTCTTATAAAACAAATTTCCCTCAGAATTATCAACAAGAAAAATATCTTTTCGAGGATAAGTCAAAGAACGCAATGCTTTTGAAAACTCCGGATAACAATAAGCATACCATTCACATATTGGCGCTGCAACAAGTACCTTTTTCATAAGCAAAAAAAGAAACTATCCCTTTAAAAGAATTTTGTATTACCAACTGCTCAGTTTCTGGCTGCATGCAAGACCATCTTGGATTAAAATAATGTCAGTTTTCAGCTGAGGGTGTGCTTGTACCCTTTGTCGATAATCCTGGCAGCCGGAAAAAGTAATATTATCTGCAATAATATACCCTCCTACCTTACAAAGAGAGATACAATATTCTAAAGCAGGAAGATATTCTTTCTTCGCAAAATCAATAAAAACAATATCAAAGCTTTTCTGATGCTTTCCTTCTTCAACTAATTTTCTTAATACTTCCAAAGCCTCGCCAACGGCAATATGTGCTTTGATTTTATACTTCTCAAAATTTTTCTGTGCTTCTTGAGCAATTATTTTATCATGTTCAATAGTAAACAATTCTGCTCCAGTACTTCCAAGAATCGAACCGCTATATCCATTTGCAGTTCCTAACTCTAAAACTTTTACTGGTTGTACTTCAAAAACCTTATCATAAAGCCATTTTCCTTTTTTGCTTCCAATGATAGGGACTCCCCTGTCCAAACTTTCTTTTTCCAGTCCTTTGAGATCATCAAGCTTCATTTTCTCACCAAAAAAACTTTATCATGAGTTCTTATTCTTTCCTGTACTAGAAACATCATTCTCAACAGAATCCAGCTTAAAAAATATTTAAAAATTATTCTTTTACAAAACAATAACAAACAACACTAATAGAAATAAAAAGACCAGACAACGCTAAGATAAACTGTGCTCCAAACAAATCAGCCAATGCACCTAAAAACAAAAAAATAATAAAATAACTCAAAGAAATAAACATTTGTGATATAGACATAACTGTCGCTCGAACCTCTGTTTTTGAATGATGTTGAAACACAGCACTGGATATTGGAGTTGTTATAGCCCCGCATACTAAAGAAAATGCCAATAGAAATCCAAATAAGATATAGTTTGAAACAAAGAAAACCGAACTAATTAGAAGCCCTTCCAAGGCTGAAAATAAAATCAGAAAGATTTTACTGTATCTTTTGCTAAAATGTAATAATAAATTTGGAATAATAAAAACAAGGAAGCCGCCTAAAGCCTGAAAATATCCTAAATAAGAAAGAGGAGCTCCAAGCTGAATATAAATTGGTGAAGAAAGCAAGTCATTAGCCCCGGCAGAGAAAGTAAACCCCACAGAAGCAAGAATAATTAAAAGAAGATTTCTATCCTCTTTAATAAGTGTAAAACCTATTTTCCCCTTTTCAAAAAAATCTCTAAAAGTAGTGAAAGATTTTCTCTGGACAATAGGAGGATCTGGAACTTGTTGCATAAGAAAAAGAAAGAACACTCCAAAAAGAGTATCTAAAAGAAGGAGAAGATAAAGTGGTAAAAATGATGCCAAGTATCCCCCAATCAAGCCGGAAAAAATAAGGCCAAGCCACATGAAACTTAGTCTACGAGAATAAAAATTATGCATCAAATGTTCTTTCTTATGTGATTTCAAATACTCATAAATCCAACCATCATACGCCCCGGAAATAAAAGTAAATCCCACAGCATGAAGAAAGAAAAGAAACAGCAAGGAATAAAAGGAATGAACAAAAATCATAAAAAAGAAACTAAGATAAGTAACAACAAAACCAGCCAAAGCAGAAAATTTTCTTCCATATTTATCAGCCATAACTCCTGTAGGAATCTCAAATAAAAAATTTGCCAGATTAGCTACTCCAAAAAGAACTCCTATCTGAGCAAGAGTTAATGATTTATCCTGAAGAAAGATGACTACAAAAGGAACAAAAAATGCACCAATGCCTCTAATCAATCCCGCAAGATACACCTTCCAAAGCAATCGAAACTCTTCTTTCTGAAATTCCATAAATACATTACAAGAAAAGGTAATATAAAATACTATTTAAAAAATAAAATAGCCCCGGGCGGATTCGAACCGCCGTCTTCACCTCCAAAGGGTGAAATGATCCGCCTAGCTGTTAAAGCTAATTGGCCGCTACACTACGGGGCTATATATAATTAAGAATTTATGCTCCTATTTAAATCTTACTCTACACATTTCTCTTAATAATATAATACACTTCCCCGCCCAGACTGAATTTTTCCGCAGCAGGCACCAGCGCTTCAAACCACTTCAACCTCCGAGCAGAGATAGCCTTTCCCCCGCCAAGACTACGCGTGGCAAAACTTGC
>JACRKH010000008.1 GCA_016235495.1 Candidatus Woesearchaeota archaeon | reverse complement strand
TGGAGCTCAGCTGCACCTGCACTCATCGAGGCCTTAAAACGCTTTGAGAAACAAGTTCTCCACGTAAGAGCAACACTAAACCCATTTCTCGACGACAGAGAATCTGGCGTGGTGAGAAATATGAAGCTCAAAACAGCGCAGGATAACATCTACAAAACGATAGATTCCTTAAATGAACTCAGCAAATCAAGACAGGGAAGATCTGAAGAGCTAAACAGAATTATTAAAAAAGAAACAATGCGCTGGAATGAATGTGCAAAACAAATTGGCATGCGTTTAAATGGAGAAATCAATGCCATGGAATTTAAAGACTACATGAATGCACTGGATAAAGGCTTCCAGAATGCAAAAAATGAATTAAGAGAAAGATTTAGCCATTAAAAATAGATTTATACACCCTATAGCCGCCCTGCTTCACAAGCGTCTCCATGTTTCCAAACACTTCTCGCATATGCTTGCTTAGAGTCTCACCGCCTTTATTATGCCGGGCAACAACTTGTATATTTCCACCATTTTCTAAATGATGTTTTGCATCTGCAATCATCTGAAAACACACTTTCTTCCCAGCAGTCTGTGGAGGGTTAAGAAGAATAACATGAAACTTCATATTTTTCAAAGCACTATAGGTATCACTCTCCAAGACTTCAACATTTTCTAATGCTTTCGTATTCATCCTTGCAAGATGTACAGCACGTTCATTCACATCAACCATAATCACTTGATTTTTCGTCTTCTCTGCAGCAGCCCTTCCAAGAATGCCAATGCCGCAGCCCAGATCTAAAACAGTATCATCCTTCCCAATCTGCATATGCTCTGCTAATAATTTCGTGCCATAATCTATTTTACTCTTAGAAAAAACACCTGAAGCACTAAAGAAATGATACTCTTTCTTCCCGATAAGAGCCTGTATTTTCACAGGAGCAAATGCACTATCTTGTTTTTGGGAATAGTAATGACTCATGAAGTGGTATCTGCTTTCATAATGCCTAAAAGCGTAAGATCAAACCTGTCAGCAGCACGAATAATGTTATCCTCAGTAGTTCCTTCAATAATAATACAATAGCCATCAGTAAAGACTTGCGTCTCAGAACCTAAGGTCAGGAGAATCACAGACCTTTCGCTAGTTGCATCGTAACAAGAAACCTCAGGATAACCCATATCATTCGGCAGTGTCATTGCACTAGTAGTAGAAAGATTATACAAAAGAGGATTGTCAATAATTTTATCTATCTCCAAAGCAGCCAAAGTAGTCTTCCCTGAAAGATTAGCTTCTGGATTAATAGTAATAAAGACATGCTTTGCATTAAATATTCTGGTATTCACAGTCCCGCTCACAGAAATATTTTCTAAAGACAAAGGATCATTCCTCAAAATCAAATCATAAGGCTGCTGATCACTGCCCACATAAATAGTAATCCTTGTATCGCTATTGCTCACCTTCGTAACATTAAAGATGCTATTCCCATTGCCATACTGATAATTATGAAGAACAGCAGTAGTGGGTTTCTGAATAAAAACATAAACACCAGCAAGCAAAAGCAGAACTATAAGAACAATAACAATTATTCCTGCACTATCCTTGCTCCCCATATTGACTCAAAATCAACATATCCGTAACGCTTAATAAATCTTTCCCCTGAATAGTCAAACAAGTACCATCGAGAGATACTAAACTTTCATTTGCAGTCTGGAAGAGCACAACAGCCTCGGTGGGACTTGCATCTGCACAAGTCTTTACAGGATATTTTTCACAGCCAGAATAGTTGCCAGAACACGCCAAAGCATATACTCCTCCTATAGGAACATTTCGTTGAAAATCACCTACTGCTCCCTGTACAGAATCATAAGGATTTAAACTAATATACACCAAAGAACTATGGATAAAACGATCCAAAGCTGCTGAAGAGACACTTTCATCCCCAAAAAGTTCTGGATTTGCTTGAATAACAATCTTTTTATCCCCAGCATAAGCCTGCCAGCCTTCAGTCGTTTGAGTAAAAGAAAGGCCTTTATACTTTACTTTCTTCTGCCCAGTCTGACTAGAGCCATAATCTAAAACACTAAACACCATGAGAGATATAAAAAATAAGCCTACAAGTGTGGTTAAAAATGCTTTGCTCGTAAAAAAGGAAGCCTTCTTCGCAACGTAGCTGGATTCTTTCACAGAGAGAAGAAATCATTCAGGATTAAAAAACCTTTCGAGAAAAGAAAATAAAAAGAAAAAAAGAAAGGGCTATGCCCTTATGCGCTAGCTGCCTTGACGTTGATATCAGTCATACTAGTTCCACTGACAACAACTTCTGCTCCGCTGAAAGTGTAGCTTCCGTGTGTTGCAACAGCCTTAGCAGCTCTTCGTGTGTCGCTTGCAGTGGTTCCTGCAACCAACATAGCTACTTTATTTCCATTTGCTGCCAGCTTCACTACTGCTTCACCCTCTTGGAAACTCCAACCTTCACAAGTCATGCTGAACAATGTGGAAACAAGACTGTTTGCACACGGCCCGCCGACAAGAATCAAGTTGTAGTCGCTTGCGGTTCCAATTTCAGATGCCAACTTTGTTGCAGGAGTAACTGCTGCTGGGATGTAGGTAGTGCTTCCACTAGCTGTGGTTGAACCAGTTCCCTTAATAACAATGTTAGCCTTCACTTGGTCTTGAGGAACACTCAATGCAACAGAATCACTTGCACCATTGGACTTTGGATGCTTGACGATAACTCCATAAACTGTTCTTTCATCTTCATCTTTTGTTCCAATGTTGATAGTTGGACTACTCCACTGCAATTCTTGTGCCTCTTCTGTAGAAGCAGTTGCTCCTAATCTAGACAGAGACCCGTTTGCAGCTGTCAAACCCCAAGTCATCTTCAAGGTATCATAGCCACTGAATATTGCTCCAGAGGTATCTGAACTTGCATTTAAGGTCATGTTAATATGGCTTGCACCATTTCTGTTTGTATACAAAACTAAATTTGTATCCTTGGTGTTTCCATAGTTAATCCTTAATATTTCAGTTGCTGCGTTCTGGGAGTTAATCTCTCCAAACTCCTTGACCTTGGATGTTGAAGAATCCTTATAGAAAACTCCTATCCACTTGTATCCGTCATCCCCACCGCTGATGTTAGATCCATTTACTGGTAAAAGACCAGAAGGAAGGTATAACCAAACATCTTTTGCTCTTATAGTGCTAGTGACATTAGGCCACACAGTTGCACTTGCGGTATAAGGTTTCAACTCAATACCTTCACTTGCCGTAGTGGAAACATGGATTGCAGGGACAGATGTGTTTGTAAGGAATGTATCAGACAAATCTGTGGAACTCTCATACTTAAAAGTGTAAGTTGAGTAATCTGTATCTGCAACGGTCAAGCTATCAAAACAGATAGAGACATACTTGTTAGGTAAGTCAATACATTTTCCAACACCTACTGCGCCAGAACTGATATCATTGTAAACAAAGTCGTTCTCAATGGATAAGTTCATTGCAGTTCCTTTTGTAGACAAAGCCTGGAAGTTCCAAACCCAATTTGGATCATCTGTATTTTCACCAATATATGCATCTCCATCATTGTAGGTTTCAGCAGATTGTTTTCCAAGGATTAAGTTTGCAGAAGATTCTGTTCTTTCAGTCCTACTGAAAACATCATCTACTGTTACTTCTACGCCATTCACAGTCAAAGTGTTTGCATTGGAAATAATCTTACTTACTCCATCAACATCAACAACAGCGGAAGTACTGGATACATCCTGCAGAGTAACCTTCTTTGTGACTCCATCTACGATGACATCAACAGTATCCCCTACTGTCATATAATGCTCATCTCCAACGTAAGCTGTTATTGAAGTACCTGTTGAAGGAACACTTGTAATTTTCAAATGATTCCCTAAGAAGCCAATCTCTAAAGGCTGAGAAGTACTTGCCAAACTAAGGTTGATAGATTCATCAAACTTGTAAAAGAATTTGATATCTTTTCTATTGGTTACTTCTAAATAAGGATCGGCCTTATAGTTCGTATCAGAACTACTCAAACCAGTAGCCACCAATGGAGACAAAGCGTTATCAATGTTCAACTCTTCTGAAGTATCATACTCAGCACTCTGAAAGTTGATAGTTCCATCGAACAAGTTGGTCACATCATCATCTTGGAGTGTCTTATCAAAAGTTCCAGAAGAAGTTGTGTTACTTAATCCTAGCCCCAAAGTCATCCCATTGGTTTTCCCACCAGTGACTGACACTGAAGTAGAATCAGATTTTACTGCAGTCTTTGACTCAAATTGTAGATTCGTTGCGATATCTACCATGCCCAAAGTATCTGCTGCGTCCGCATTATCTCCAACTACCAATGCGTTTGTACTGTCATAAGCACCATTTACAACAAACGGAGACGGATAATCCTTCAAATCAAGAGCCATTGCACCAGTCAAGGTTGCTCCTAACATTGCAACACCCGTACCGATCGCTGCTACTCTTTTCATTGTTTTCATTACAAATTTTTCTTGCATTTTCCACAACACCTCCCTGTGTGTGATTATATTTTTTTGTTTCCGTACAACACTAAAGATTGTACCCATGTCATCACTGTTTTTACCAAAGTCTCTTTCAAAAGTATAGCTAAAACACCCGGTTTGATTTATATATATATATCTATTTTAGTATCCATATTCTACCTAATTCTTGAGAATTATTAGCTTTAAAGGCTTAAATTAATACTATAGAGGAGAAATCTAGAGGAAGAAAAGTTACTACTTCTTAAGAAAATAAAATCTAAGCCTCCAAACCCTCATAAAAAGCATTGAAATAGCACTTGCAAGATACTCTTTTTTAGTAACAATAAACCAATTTTACGCTCGTTCCGCCAGCAGAATAGCTGTCCGCGAGACTATTCCCTGTACAGCTCGCAGGGGAATACAAAGTATCGCCGATAGAAAACATATAGGAGCCATTCTTCCAGCCATTCGCTGCAGCAAGTTCAGCAACATGAGTACGCACGAGAGAACAAGAATCACTTCCGCAGACAAAACCGCCGCCCTGTGCACAGCTTTTAATAGCATCACCTAAAGAACCGCCCTCGCAGAGCGTATACAGCTTCATTGCATTAAGCAGATTAGACACCTCTAAAACCTTCTCAGAATCAGAAATAAGATTTGTTGAATGCCTATTGGAAAACTGAAAATAAAAAATCAGGCTAAAGAACAAGAGAAGAACAATAACCAAGAAACCAATTATCTCAGCCTGCCCCTTTCTCATTGCAGCACCTCTACCTGCAGCTTTCCAAGAGCATAGCTGTCAGTCAAAGGATAATACAAACTTACTGGAGTAGATATTTTAACAGCCCCAGAAGAAACTTCCCCTTGATCAAAGAACACATAGGTACTGCAATCAGGATAAGTACCTAAGCTGCAAGCACCATTTGTTGCCTCCGGAGAAAGCACAAGAAAACTTACTCTTTGATGGCAATTAGTCGTAAAAAACTCAGGATATTCCCTAGTCGCATCAAATAAGAGGAGTTTTGAAGTATCTATGCACTGCTGTCTATGCCCATTGACACTGCACTGTATCTCAGGCATCGAAGCCACAGAAGCCAAAAGCACAGTATTGGAAACCAAACAAGCCTGCTGCCCAGCCTTTTCCACACCTTGTGAAGAAAATTTAAAATAAAAAGTAAGTGCAACTATCAAAACAACCATAAAGACCATAGCAACCATGATGGTCTCAATCATCTGCACATCCCCCCGCCTAGAAGATCTCAGGACAATCACCTCCCAAAGCCTTGTTGGCGCTATCCACAATCTCTATTTTCGATTGATACAATGCAAAAGAACTCGTATCACCAGCAAGAGCAATATAATTGTTCAAAGCAGTCTTCATGGCGCCATAATCACACTCCGGCAAACGAGTAGACATAAACTTTGCCTTATTATAATAGGTATTCGTCACTCTTTTCAAATCATCTAAAACTAAATTCAAGTTATAACCATAGCTGTCAGCATCAGCAGACACCATTGCACCTATCAGCAAAGGATACCCCAAATAAATCGAACTCTT
>JACRKH010000059.1 GCA_016235495.1 Candidatus Woesearchaeota archaeon | reverse complement strand
GGAAGATATATAAATAAAACAATAATTCCAAAGCCATGCTTAGCATTGAAGAAATAAAACAAAAAATAGAAGCAGGCCTTCCTGGTGCAAAAGTAGAGATGCTGGACCCAAGAAGGGATGGAGTCCACTTAAAAGCAATGGTAAGCTGGCATGGATTCAAAGGAAAATCTCTTATAGAACAGCATAAAATGGTTTACGCAGCCTTGAAAGAAGAATTAAAAGAAGAACTGCATGCATTAAGCCTGGAAACAAAGGAGCAATAAAATGGATGAAAAACTAAAACAAAGAATAGAGGGCATGATCAACAGTAAGAAAATATTTCTTTTCATGAAAGGAACACCAGACGCACCTGAATGTGGTTTCTCAATGAAAGTTGCAACTATCCTGAAAAGTCTTCATGTAGAATTTGGATATTTCAATATTTTCGAAGATGAAGAAATAAGACAAGGAATAAAAGACTATGCAGACTGGCCAACAATTCCTCAGCTATATATTAATGGAAAATTTATTGGCGGCGCAGATATCACTGAACAGCTTTACCAATCTGGAGAATTAAAAAAGTTAATAGAAGCTTAAAATAACCTCTTCTGCTCTTCCAACTTCTTCGCCTCAATTCTATCCAGCCTGTCCTTCTCCTCAAGTTCATCCTGCACTTCCTTCGCTCGTACAACCACTTCCTCAGGCAGACCAGCTAACTTTGCAACATACACACCAAAGCTCTTATCCGTCCCGCCTTTCAATAATTTTCGAAGAAATATAATCTCATCCTTCTCTTCTTTCACTGCAATATTATAATTTTGTATCCTTTCAAAACTTCCAGCCAGCTTGTTCAGCACATGATAATGCGTTGCAAAAAGAGTTTTCGCTTTCACCCTGTTGTAAATATACTCCACAACCGCCCAAGCAATAGAAACTCCATCATAAGTAGAAGTTCCTCGCCCAATCTCATCTAAAATAATCAAACTGCGAGACGTAGCATTATTCAAGATATTTGCAGTCTCATTCATCTCCACCATAAAGGTGCTCTGCCCAGAAATAAGATCATCATAGGCGCCAATGCGTGTAAAAATTCTATCAACAATTCCCATTCGCGCACTCTTCACAGGAATAAAGCTGCCCATCTGTGCCATAATCACCAGCAACGCAGCCTGCTTCATATAACAGCTCTTCCCGGCAAAATTAGGCCCAGTAATAATCATAATCTCAGAATCCTGCATCATAGTATCATTAGGGATATAAGAACTTTGAAGTTCAACAACAGGATGCCTTCCATCAACAATCTCTAACACAGAAGAACTATCTAAGACTGGCCGCACATAATTATTCTCCACACTCACCTGTACAAAAGAACAAAGAACATCTATCTCTGCGACCTTCTTCGCAGTTTCCTGCAGCACATCTGTATAACCCTTCACTTCCTCAACCAGTTTCAAAAACAAATCAAACTCCAGCTCAACAATCTTCTCCTGTGCACTAAGAATCTTCTCTTCTTCTCTTTTCAAATCCTCTGTCACAAATCGTTCATAGTTTGCAAGAGTCTGCTTGCGAATAAAATCTCCAGGCACTTGTGATAAACTTCCAGAAGAAACCTCAAAATAATAACCAAACACTCTATTATATCCAATTCTTAAATTCTTGATGCCTGTTCTTTCCTTTTCTTTGGATTCTAACTGAGACAAAAAATGCTTGCTGTTCTTTCGAATCATATGCAGCTCAGCAAGAGCAGAATTATACTCCATTTTAATCATCCCCCCTTCCTTCAAACTAGCCGGGGCATCCTCTCGGATGCTTTGTTCTAACAAAAGAACCAAAGCTTCAGAAGAAGGAAACACTGTTAGTTCTCCAAAAGCTTCCAATTTAATTTCCTTCACCTGCAGCAAAGAAATTTTCAATGCCAGCAAATCCCTTGCACTTCCTCTATCCAAATTCACTCTCCCTATGAGCCTTTCAATATCACCGATATGTTTCAGTATTTTCTTCAACTGTTCTCTCTGTAAAAGATTCTTCACTAAATGCTCAACCCTATCCTGCCGTAAAGTAATTTTCTCCACAGAAAGCAAAGGCTCAGCCAACCACTGGCGCAGTAATCGAGATCCCATTGCAGTATGTGTTTTATCCAATACAGAAAGCAAAGAACCCTTAGAAGAAGCATCCCGAACATTTTCAAAGATTTCTAAATGTTTCAATGCAATAGTATCCAGCACCATACATGCATGCTTCTCTCGCAAAGAGATTCTTTTAATATGAGATAAAGAATGCATCTGCGTGTCGATAAGATAAGAAAGCAAAGCACCGGCAGCACGCACGCGCATATCATCCTTGCGCAATCCAAAACCTTCTAAAGAAAGCAAATGAAAATGATCCAATAAAGTCTTATTCGCTTTTTCCTGAGAAAAGAGAACATCCTCTACTTGTGATAAGTACAGACCCCTTCCCTGCAGCTGTGCAATAACATCTTTATTCACAAAAAGAGAAGAAGGAACAACACACTCATCAACCACACCAACATCCATTCCTTCACTCACAAAAAATTCCCCAGTAGAAACATCACAGCAGGCGCTGTAACTCTTGTCGCCATAAATAAACAAGCTCATAATAAAAGAATTTCCCCTATTTTGCTGTTCAAACAAAGTTCCAGGAGTAACAATACGCACAATCCCTCTTTTAACTAATCCTTTTGCCAGCTTAGGATCCTCTAACTGTTCACAGATAGCAACCCTATGGCCTCGCTTCACGAACTTAATCAAATAAGGGTCTAGTGCATGATAAGGTATTCCCGCAAGAGGAGCCTTCTTTTCTCCCTTCCCTCGTGAAGTTAAAGTTATCTCTAACTCTTTCGCAGCAAGCTCAGCATCCTCATAAAACATTTCATAAAAATCCCCCATGCGAAACATAATCACACAGTCAGGATACTCTTTTTTCAGTGCAGCATATTGCCGCATAGCAGGGGTGAGATTTTCTGCATCCATGAGAAAAAGAATTAAAAGAAGCTTTAAAAGAATTTAGTTACTCTTCCCAATAATTTTCTTCCCGCCCATATACGCCTGAAGCGCCTTCGGAACAAGAATAGTCCCATCCTTCTGCTGATAATTCTCTACAATCCCAACCAACGCACGTGAAGTTGCAATGGCAGTATTATTAAGAGTGCTCACCACTTCCCTTCCATCAACAGTTTCATATTTAATATTCAAAGTTCGCGCCTGATAGTCAGTGCAGTTAGATAAAGAAGCAACTTCCCCATAACCCTGAGTCGTAGGCCTCCACACCTCAATATCAGCACTTCGTGCCTTCCATATCGCTAAATCCCCAGTACAAATCTCTATAACTCTATAAGGCAATTCTAAAGCTTGAAATATCTCTTCAGTATTTTGTAATAATAGGTCATACCATTTCCAAGAATCTTCTTTTGTACAAAAAATAAATTGTTCTACTTTATTGAACTGATGCGTTCTCCACAAGCCTTTTTCATTGATACCATGCGCGCCAATTTCTTTCCTGAAACACATCGTATAAGAAAAATATTTCTTAGGAAGCTCTTTCAAAACTTCACCAGCATGCATACCTAATAAAGAAAACTCACTCGTGCCAATCAAACAAGTATCGCCGCCATCAATAGTATAAATACTCTGTTCAAATGCAGCCTTATCCAATGCAGCAAACAAAATTTCTTTGCGCAGCATCAATGGTGGTTCCACATAGCTAAATCCTTTTCGAACCATATGATCTATAGTAAAACGAATCAATGCTTGATTCAAGAGAGCAAAATCCCCTTTCAAATAATAAAAACCTGCTCCCGTACTCTTTGCGGACGCATCAAAATCAACAGCACCCAAAGCCTCTAAAATTTCAACATGATTCTTCACAGGGAATAAAAACTTTGGAATCTTCCCCCATTTTTTTATTTCAACATTATCTTTATCCGACGCTCCGTAAGGAACTTTATCATGAATCAAGTTAGGTAAAGTATGTAATAGCCCATGCACTTCACTCTCTAATACAACATACTCCTCCTCGGTTTTCTTTATCTCTTCTGGCAAAGCCTTCACTTTTTTCAAAACAGCATCAGTATTCTTTCCTGCTTTACGCAAAGTATTAATTTCCTGAGAAAGCACATTTCTCTGCCCGCGCAAAGTATCCAAATCTCCCTTCAGACTTCGCAAAGAAATATCTTTTTCAACCAAATCATTTAATTTTTGTAACAGTTCAGGTCTCTTCATTCGCTGATAAGCCCTCTTAAACTGCTCTGGATGCTCTCGAACCAATTTTATATCTAACATAGAAAAGAAAAAACAATAAATCTTTAAATAACTTGTGGGAAAACCACTCTGCAATAGCTACAAGCAAATGCTTATATAGGACATTCATATTACCCAATCTATTAGAAAAAGCGGGTGAACAGGGAGAAAAAATGCCAAAAAAAGGAAAAGAAATTTTTGAGGTTTTCTTCAGAAGAAAGCCAGCTATGATTTTGGTCGCACTTAGACAAAATACAAGAAATCGATATGGTAGTGTTCTTGCAAAAGAAGTTGATTGTACATATTCTCACGCGGTGAAGATTCTACAAGAAATGGAAAAATCAAACTTAGTAAGTTTCCAAAAGAATGGAAGAATCAAAACTATCGAGCTAACAGATACAGGCAACAGAATCGCAGAGCACATTGAAAAGATAAAAACCTTATTATAATTCTTTCTTATTTATTTTTTATTATTTCTAAAACCACTTCCCCAACCCTTCCTGTTTCTCTTCTTCTTTCCCAAACACACTCTCTATTCTATCTCGTAACAATAACAAGCTCTGCTTCAAATAAATAGGCAAATTATATTTTTCAGCCAAGTCTAATGCAGGATCCAGATATTTTACAATGGAACCTTGAGAAATAGTAAACACTAATTTTCCCCCGCAAGTACACACTCCAGTTAATGGTGGTCGTCGATAAATTTCATTGCACTTCACACATCGAAAAGATTGCTGAGAAAATTTACGCAAGTTCCCTTTAATATCCCGGATAAAATGCCTCTCAATAACAAGTCGTGCCACATCATCCTGATCTACTGCACGAATCTTTCGGCCAACTTCCATCTGCCCAAGAACCTTGTCTTTCATTGTAGGAAGGATTTTATAAGAACTGCAAAGAACACCCGCATTAAAATTATCTGTATCATGAGTAAACATCATACCCTCATACTGGGCTTCTGTTCCTAAAGTCTCACCTAATTTCTTAATCTTCACATCCCAAGGATTCTTATACTCAGCAGCAGATTCATATAACTCCAAAGGATATCGAGAGGCAATATCCATATCAAAAACCATATCATCAACCTCTGAAGGAATTAATTGCCCAGTCAAAACTAAAGGTGCATCCTGTGTAATACCCCTGGTATTTGGAAGATATTTCTGTGAAAAATTTAACAAAGTATCCATAAGCAGCATACAGCCATTCTCATCACCATCACATTGGTTCGTAAGAATACCATGAGCTAAGATTTTATGTTCATTGACATTAAGACAATAAGAAACCCCTTTCCCGATGGGCTCAATAGAAACAACTTTGCTATAAACATTCTTTTTGTCAAATTCTATTTTCATACCATAAGGTTTTGATTTCTCTACAAGTTGCTTCAAAATATTTTGCTTTCGCTGCATACCAAATCCAATAGAACTGTAAAATTTTTCATAAAAGCTGCTGGTTATAATAAGTTTAGTAATTTTAAAAGTGGGTATAGGCTTATTCTTTTTTATATAGAACGATTTAACCTGAGGACCAGGTTGTTTTTCATAGGAGTAAAATTTAACAAATATGCCATACCTTTTTAATACAAACTCTAAATCTTGTAAGAGCCCATCACTAGTAGAATCACAGCAAACTCGACAGTCAGTAAGGCTTACAGATCCATCACCATCAAAATAACCCTGTAAAAAATATTTTAACATACCTTTAGATAAATCTAAGAACAAAGAAGGAATTCTTTTCTCTTGAGCAAAGCTGCCACACCCTAATTCTTGAATAAGCAAATAAAGCACTTTCGAAGAATAAACGAGCCTATCAGGAGTAATATGAGTGGGTTCTAAACCATATCTTCTCATAATTTGTAACAATTTTTCTCTAACTTCCTGTTCAGAAGCAGAAATATCAATTTGATTGAATCGTGAATTTGAACGAGAATAACCTTCAGCAGCATACAAACCTAAGAACCACATGAGATCTTTGTCTAAAAAAACTTTCATAGGAAAAGACACAGAATCTCGAACAAACCCAACCTTTGCAGAAGAAGGAAGATCACTAAAAGAAAGCCCCAATAATTTTAAAAAGTCCCTAACAAAGACATAAGAAAAACTATCTCTTGTTAAAAAATTATAAAAAGTTCTTCTATTTACTTTCAACTTTTGCAGAACAACAACATTTCCCCCCAAGAGTTTTATTTTCTGAGAAACAAAACCTTTAATGCCTCTAATCATGAGCCCATTACATGGAGAAAGAAGGAAAGACAAATCTAAATAAGCTAAATTCCTATCAGGCAAATTTAAGGTATAAGGAATAATCACTTGTTCACCTAAAACAATATCTTTTGCTTCTTTTTTTCCTTGTTTCAAATAGAAAATATGATTTTTTGTAACAGCCAGTTTTCTTCCGCATTCAGTCCTTAAGAGAAGCATCTCAGAAGAGCTATGTTTAGTAAAATCCACAATAGAAACCATTTTTTCAGGAGCCAAAGTATTATAATTCTGAACTCTAACTGCTTTGGTGCCAAACATATCTACTTTTTTTGTGGGATGTAATTGCTCCACAAGCTCTCCTATTTTTTCAATCTTCCAAGAAATTCCATCATGATAAGGAAAAAAAGTATCATAATGCAAGCAATCTCTTCTCATAATGCTGTGCAGCAGAGGATGCGCATAAAAACCCTGCACTTGAGAGAACCCAACAATCCTGCAAATAATTCCTGCAGAAGTATGCGGGCTCATTGCAACAATCAAATGCCCCACAAGCTCTCTCTTTGACTTCAACTTGTAGTAAGCATCTGTCTTATACAATTTTTCCAGCTCTTCATCAATGAACCCTGCAACACGAAAGAGAATTTCATCAGCACCCTCTTCAGGACTCTCGGGGCAGGAAGGTAGAATAACATCCTGTGCAAACAATTCCAAAACTTGATTGTCATCAACGAGTTCTTTTCCATACACATCATGAGTATAGCCCATAGACCTTAGCTTCTCAAGAGAAGTGCCAACCTCTTTCGCTTTGAAATGCGTGCAAGGTAGCTCAGTCATATCATAGCGTACAGTCCCATCCTTATTCACACCCAGATTATACTTTGCACGAAGAATTCCCTTCACCATATGTTCTGGAATACCTTCAACACTGCTCAATCCTCGAACACCTTTAATCATCTCAGGGTATTGCCTTGAACCTATATACTCCAAGGCTTTGTAAAAATAATGTTTCACATCTATACTTCTCGAGATAGTATTCTTTGCCTTTCCATGAATAGAACAAACATTTTCAGAAATAGTTTTATTACATCCTCTGCAATACCATTTTCTCTCTGTTCGTGAACCGCACTTTTCACAGACTTGGTAGATGGTCTCTCCACTGCAAGTCACACAGAAATACAAAGGAAAAGAAGAAGTAATCTTCCCTGCATCTAACGAACTCTGCAGAGAACGCATTCTTCCCCCTTCATCACCCACAGGAAAAAGAGCATGCGGACTTCCAGTCATCTTTCTCATTTTTGCCTTCTCTGGCCTCCCCATCCGCGCACCGATAAAATAACCGCACTTATCCTTTATAGGATACAAAGAAGCAGAATTAACCATTTCCAAAACATTATCTCCCTGCAATTCTTTTTCAAAATTCCCTAAGTTTGCAAGTAAAGCAAGTGCAGAATCACCTTCAACAACAAAATATTCTCCAGAAACAGCAGTATGAGGACAGCCGATAAGTTCTAAAGATCTCTTCACAGAAAAATCACTAATAAGAATTTTCCCTTCTTTCTGAGGAGAATCCTTAAGAGCAAAATACAATTTCATAAACTCTTCTTTCGATAAAGTATTCCAATAAAATATATAAGAAGGATGTAAAGGCACGCCTAATTGTGAAAAAGCAACAGCATCAGAAAAAGAAACTTTTGTTTGAATAGGAAATGCATATAATTTTTCTAAATATTCTTTATCCAATCCAACTTTATCAAAAACACTATGTGCATAATACACCCACCATTCTTCAACAAAACCACAAGGAAGTAATTTATGTGCTCTATTCTGAAAATCACCCCAGTTAATCAAAATATCACCAAGGTAAATAATCTCATCAACCTCTTTCAAAACTGTTTTCGCTTCTTGAAAAGTATAGAGCCTCCGCACGTCACCATTTTTTAAGCGAACAATAGGCCCATCGAGGCTGTCACACACATTCAAAGTAGTAGATTTTCCAGGCCTCTCTGTTTTGAACTGCGTCCCCACTGCAATAAAATTATCCACAATAACCATGGTCGCAGGATGCACACAATCTGAAGAAAAACCAGATACCCTCCCTCTGCCATATCGCAATCGAAAACCCCCATTGCGCAAAGGGTAAGTAAACACAGGCCTACCAGCAACAATATCTTTAATATAAGTTGTATCAGGGGTTACTTTCTCAACTTTTACTGTGCTGCTCTCAACTTTAGCTCCTCGAGCTTTCACTTCTTTCTGCAGTTTCACAAAACTATCCATAAAAGTCCATTGATCTAAATCCATATCCTTTCCCCATTTTGCCAGCTGCTTCCAAACTTTAGGAGCCTTCAAAGACAAACATTCTGCAGTCACCAAACAAAAACCATTACTGATTTTGTTAGAAATTCTCCTATCAAGATCTTTATAATTGCTCACATCATATTTCTCAGAAGGATCACCATCTATTTGTATAGGAAGATTCTTGACTAAAAAAGTAACTTCATCTTCAGAAGGAAAATATTGCAAGTTAGTAACACGCTCGTGATAATCACAAAGTTCAGTATATGCTCTTTTAATTTCCTTCTCTGTTGCATCATATGCAGCATATCCAAATCTCTTTCGTATATAATCTGCAATTAAAACAGAGACAGATGCACCAGTCCCTCCTGCACTTCGAATAGGACCGCCATAAATTAAAGCAAAATATTCTTTTCCATCATCTTTTCTCTTCCGAAACTCAAGTCCAATAAACCCTTCTAAGGGAGAAGAAACAACACCTACAGTAACATAAGCAAATCCAATTCTAATACCCGTTTCTATTGCCTTCTTCTTATCAGCAAAAGAACAAAATTTCTCCCTCGCAACTTCATCAGCAATAATAAGAGCAACCCTCCAATCTTGACTTCCAAACTCTTTTTCCAATTGTTGAATTCTATTCGGAATACCCTTTCCAAGCACCTCTGGTGCAACAGAAGCAATCAATCCTTCTACACGCTCAGCCATGTTCCTTGCTAAAGGAATCTTCACAGAAGAGTCTGGATCATAGCCTAAAGTCTTAACTTTGTTTGCAATGATATAACAATTCTTAACCTCACTTAGTAAAGAATCGAAGATCTTTTCAACACGAGAACTATAGAGAGCCATAAAAGGGAAACAAGACTAAACTTTAATTAAGCTTTCGAATAGAAGAATATAGATATTTTAAAATAGATATAACCCAAGAGGGCTCTGTAGAAAAGATAAGAATTCTTAAGCCGTAAGGCTTAAGAACCTTGTTTACACCTTAATATTGTCAATTTATCGAGGTGGTAAACATGGTGGATAACACAAACAAATTATTAAACATTTTGGATTTTTCTCAGATT
>JACRKH010000060.1 GCA_016235495.1 Candidatus Woesearchaeota archaeon | reverse complement strand
GTTTTAGAGCTTTGATTCCGAAAGATTTGCGGTTTTACAGGCTATAGGCTTATAATCCCATGCGTGGTAAGACTGGTATGGAACAATTGGATTATACCCTAAAAAAGGAAGCATACCTGCAAGAACTCAAGGATCTGTGTGATTTAAAGGGATACAGCCCTCAAACAAAGAAAGCATATGTTTTTCACACAGGGAAATTCTTAGACTTCTGTGAGAAAAGTTCGCTTTGCCTCAACCCTGAGAGTGTTAGATCCTATCTCCTACTCAGAAATATTTCTGTCAACTCTTCACGGCTTCTCTATGCAGCACTCAAATTCTTCTTTATGGAAATATTACAACAAACAGCATTTGCGGAAAAGGTTCCTGTAAAAAAGAGAATAAAACAGCTGCCAAAAGTCATCAGTCAAGAGAAGATAAAAGAGCTTTTATCTGCAACAAAGAATCTCAAACATAAGATTATCATTGAACTTCTTTATTCCAGCGGTCTTCGGCTTTCTGAGCTCATTGACCTGAAAAGAAAGGATTTGGATTTTGACAGAAATCTTCTTTTTGTGCGGCAAGGAAAGGGAGCTAAAGATCGTGTGACACTCATGTCTGCATCTTTACAGAGGGATTTGCTGCGATATTACAGTGAGTATAGCTTTAAGACAGAATATGTTTTAGAAGGGAGAGAAGGGAAATATACGAAAAAGCCTGTGCAGGCAGTTCTTAAGAATGCAGGAAAACAAGCAGGTATTCAGCTTCACCCTCATATGCTTCGCCATTCTTTTGCAACACATCTTTTGGAGCAAGGAACTGATATACGCTATATCCAAAAACTATTAGGGCATAGTGACTTGAAGACCACTGAAATATATACAAAAGTGAGTACAAAGGATATCTCTAGAATTAAAAGCCCTTGGGATACGCTGTAGCTTGGACAGCCGGCATGCCCCCGCGCCAGCTTTAAATAGTCTTTTTCTTATAAGTTTTAAGCAGTGATTCGAAGAAATAGTTTAACCATGACAGATTTGATACTGTTAGATATTGGATAGGAGGCAAAAAATGACAAAAATCTCTAAAATGAATGTTTTACATAAGGAAATAAGTCTCTATAACAAAGATAAAGAAGATTATATTTCTCTTACTGATATTGCAAGGTATAAGAATCCAGAAGAACCTAAAGATGTAGTTAGAAATTGGATGCGGGCAAAAAGCACCATAGAATTTTTAGGTTTATGGGAAAAAATAAATAATCCTTTGTTTAAAGGGATCGAATTCGACTCCTTTAGAAATGAAGCTGGTTCAAATGCCTTCGTATTAGCTCCACAAAAATGGATAGAAACAACTCGTGCAATAGGAATAGTTTCAAAAAGTGGAAGATATGATAGTGGGACATATGCACATAAGGACATAGCATTTGAATTTGCTTCATGGATTTCTGCAGAATTTAAACTCTATTTAATAAAAGAGTTTCAGAGGCTCAAAAATGAAGAAAGTGAAAGAAAATCTTTGGATTGGGATATCAAAAGAAATTTAACAAAAATAAATTATAGGGTTCATACTGAGGCTATTAAGAATAATTTAATTCCTGAGAAAATTACTGCTTCTGAAGAAATGCTTATTTATGCCACAGAAGCTGATATACTTAATTTAGCACTTTTCGGGATGACTGCAAAAGAATGGAAAAATAAGAATCCTACATTTGAAGGTAATATGAGGGATTATGCTGATGTTTGCCAGCTCGTTTGTTTATCCAACTTAGAGAATCTCAATGCTTTGTTTATAAAAGAGAAATTAGACAAAGCAAAAAGGTTAGTAAAATTAAATGAAATTGCAATAGAACAAATGAGTCTTCTTACAAAAGATACTGGAATGAAAAAACTGGAGGCAAAAAATGACAAAAATCTCTAAAGATATCCCCTTGGCAGAACTGACGCTGAGAAAGTATGAAAAACCTTATAACATGCCCAAGAGGGATTTGATACGAAAGATTTGTCTTTCTACTGGACTTCTGCAGCCGGGTGATTCGAGAGATGTGATTGTGGATATTTTTCAGGTTCTTTTAGAGCAAAAGAGGGAGATGAGCTGTGATGAAATTCAGGAGTTTGTTGTTGCAAAAAGAAAAGAGGAAAAATTAGCTTTGCATGGCATTGCTGCATCAAATATCCGAAGGCAGGTGAAACGATTGAGAGATCTTTATTTTGTGGAGAAAGTGCGAAATAATTATCGCATTCATGAGAATGAGGATGATATGGTTTGCTTGTTTGAAGAAAAGATAGAGAAATTTTATTTATTGGGTATTGTTTCCCGGGTGAAGGAGTATCTACGGGAGCTGAAGTAGATTCTTAGATATTAAAACCTGAAAGATTTTCGGATTTTCTTTGTTCACTTTTATTAAGGCTTTTTTCTCTTCACCACTTATGACTCTTTACTATGTAGATACCTGCATTTGGCTGAATCTTTTTAAGAAAGAAGGGGATGCTCGTAAAGGAAAGCCCTACTGGGAAATTGCAAGAGATTTTCTTCATTGTGTTGAAGGTTCTCATTATGATGATATCGTTTATTCTGGCATTGTTTTAAGAGAACTAGATATTAAGCTTGAAAAAAAGGATTATTTTCTCATTCTTGAAGAATTACAGACTTTTCAAAGAGTAGAGGTTAGCTTAGAAGATAAAAATAAGGCAAGAAAATTAGAGGTGAAATATAATTTTTCTATTAGCTATTATGATCTTGTCCATCTTTGTATTACAGAACGTATAGGAGCAGTCCTTGTTACAAGAGATAAACAGCTTCTCCTTATTGCAGATGCTGAGGGTGTCTTTGCCATAAAACCAGAAGAATTTACAAGGAATTGATATATTCTATGTCAAAAGGCTCTTTGGAAAGTTTTTTTCTTATTTTTCTCACTTCATTGACTGAATTTCTTCCATTATTAGGAATAATTCCAATGAGTCTGTCAAGATGAGATTCTTTCCCTATTAGCTTACTTTTCATCTTTTTTCTAAGGCTTTTTATCTTTATAAGTTTTTTCTTGTTCATTTGGAAGAATTTTCAGCATAACAATAGGTATATAAACATTTTAATATCTTTTTTCTCATGATTTACGAGCCACGAGAGGATTCAGAGCTTCTTCAGAGGTGGGTGCGAAAATTAGTACAAGGTAAAGTGCTGGATATGGGGACTGGCTCTGGAATTCAGGCTTTGGCTGCTTTAGAAAATACGAAAGACGTGCTTGCAGTTGATGTGAATCCAGAGTGTGTTGCTTTTGTGCAGAAGAAAGGTGTTTCTGCTTTAGAGAGTGATTTGTTTTCTCATGTTCCAGGGAAGTTTGACTGGATTATTTTTAACCCTCCGTACCTGCCGGAAGATATTGATGAGCCTGAAGACTCGAAGCTGGCAACGACTGGCGGTCTTGTGGGAGATGAGATACTCACTGCATTTCTTGTGCTGGCAAAAGAGCATTTAACAGAGAAAGGGAATATTCTGCTGGTGATGAGCGACCTTACTGGAGAGCCTGAAAAATTATTTAAAGATTATAGCTGGAAGTGTTTAGAAAATGAAAAGCTGTTCTTTGAGGAGCTGGGCGTGTATTTGCTTTCTCTCCGTTAAGTGGGTTGGCAGCGGATGACCTTTGCATTCATTTTATAAAACTTCTTTTATTGATGCTGGAAAACTCTTTGAAGGAAAGGAACAAGGAAAAAGGAAATGGGTAGTATTCTAAGATAATAAAATTTCTTATGAGCCTACTGAATAAATTTGAACCCTGAAAAATGAAAAGCCTGAAGCATTATGACTTTAATTTTTCTCCAAAAACATATTTTGAGGAGTTCCGTAATCCCAAAAATTTTAAAGATTATTTATAAGTATATAAATCTAATTCACTTTACTTCCGAGTGAAAAAGCTATTCTTCTTAAGTAAAGTATTTATACTTCCATCTATCTTTTAGTAATATGCTCCAAGACAATGAATTCGTCCCAAGGGTAATACATATTGATATTACGGGGAAGTGTAACTTTACTTGCCTTCATTGCAGAGGACGTTTCTCAGAAGATATGCTCGAATTATCTAAAACCAAGAAAATCTTAAAAAATATATTTTTGCATTGGAAGAGTGATCTTAAATGGTTAGAGATTGGTGGAGGTGAGCCATTGTTACATAAAGATCTTCCTGCAATTCTTGCATTCATAAAATCACAAGATAAAGATGTGAAGATTATAGTTGTAAGTAATGGCTCTCTATTTACGGAGGGCTATGCAAAAAAGCTTAAAGCATCTGGTATGACACGAATTCAATTTTCCTTGGATGGGGTAAATGCAGAAACACATAATTGGTTAAGGCAGAATAATCGCTCTTTTGAACTGGTACTTAGAGCTATTGATATTGCAAAAAGGAATAATATTGATTTTGTTCTTCGAATGACAATTAATAAGAGAAATCAGGATCAAATAGAAAGATTCTTTAAATTCGGAAAAGAAAAAGGAGCTGTAGAACTCGGTCTCAGAGGTTGTATTTATGTTGCAAATGCTGAGAATAATTATGATGAACTCTCTCTGGATAAAGAGTCTTATGCAGAAATATTAAAAAAACTTCCTACATTAAGCAAAAAATATGATATGCCTTATTTTTCTGGTGATCCTCTAGCTCTTGTTGCAAATACAGAATTAGTTGCAGAAATAGAAAGAAGATATGGGTCATTAGATGTTTATTCAGGCTGTAGTGTGGGAATTAGTTATATGTACATTAACAATAAAGGAAATGTTTCTTTCTGTCCAATGCTTAATAACTTAGAGATAGCAGACTTGGGAAATAGAGATATCAAAGATGTATGGGATAGCTGCCCAGAATTTGTTCAAATGAGGAAAAGGAATATGGGTGGCAGATGTGCTCATTGTACCTATCTCAAGCTTTGTGGCGGTTGCTGTGCATATGGATATTGGAAAGAAAAGAAATTGTTTGCAGAGAATCCTATTTGTTCTTTTTTTGTTGAAAAAATGGTGAAGGAGGTCTAGAAAATGGAAAAAGTATTATGGCAGTTTTCCTGCCTTGCTTGTGGCGGGATTAGTGGAAGCCTTGACGAGGAAGAAAATTAAGATTTGGGAGGGGAGAAATCCCCTCCTAACATGAAACATGAAAGAATTACAATTCACTCCATTAAAAGAAGAAGAGCACTATCATGCTTGGCGAAGCTCATTAGACCAAAAGAAGCGATTTTCGGTTATTAATGGACTAGTGAGAAGAGTGGGTAAAGGCTATGCCCAAATACGGCAAGAAATTCTTTATGCGGAACAGCATGGTACCTTAGAAGATTCTGAATCCAGAATCCAGGAACAATTAACATCACAGCTGAGTTTGGATCTAGGGATTAATATCTATTTTGCAAGCTGGTATGCACATGATAAATTTGCCTACGATACTGCAGAGGACATAACAGAGATTGTTGAAGAAAAGAGCAGAATAGGAGAGACAGCAAAAAGGTTTTTGGATAATGATAGAGGAATTAGAGTTTATGTTTCTAATAATCTTCCCCAAATCTTACAAAAATTAGGAACAAACTTAGAGGATTTAACAGGAAGGGAAATTATACCCCCTATTGATTCATTTGAGCTATTTCTTATAACAGAAGCCAAAGAAAGAACTGTAGAGGAATTTGCAGAGAGATATAGCTATGGGGATTTTACAATGGCTGAACAGGAACAAAAAAGGCTCTACAATCCAAAACAAGAAGCACTCTTGGAACGGATAAGAAAGAATAGAGAAGACACGAGAAAAAAATTTTCTACAGAAATAGAAAGGTTATGCTCTAAAAAAGCAGATTTAGAAACAAGAACTTTACTTCATAGGTTTCTGCGCTTGTCTCATTGGGCAGGATTTGAAGAACCGAGAAAACGCTATAGCATTGAAGGAGGAATAGTAGATTATCTTTTTAGAGAATTGGTTTTTCAAACATATAAAGAGAGTATACCAGAACTTAAGGTATATCATTTTTGCTTGGAGATAAATCAAAAAGAATTTTTTAGATTAATTGGAGGATAAAAACATGGAAAATATTGAAACGTATATACAAAGCACACCTTATACATGTGTCGCATCATCATACCTAATGGTATTACACCACTTCTTCCCAGAGACTTTCCCTCTTGGAGAAGAAGAAGAAATGTACCTTCATGATAAAATTAGGTTTTGGAAAGGCGGTGATGGGGAGTATGGAAGCTATCCAAAACTTGCACGGCATTCTCTGCGTCTTGGTCTTGAAGTAAAGTTGCAAATCCCTAGGATAGGGCAACCAGAATTCATGTCCAGAACAAAATGGAGCAGATATATGAAGGAATTTCTGCCTATTATTAAATCACTTGAACCTAACTCTCATTTTCAATATGTGAGAAAAGAATTTACTGTTCAAAAACTTCTTGAAGAGCTAAATGAAGGAAGAATTCCTATTCTTGAAATAAAATATCCTACAGATGATTGTACTCATCATGTCGTTATTTATGGAGAAAATGAAGGTAAGATCCTTGTTGCAGATCCTATTGCCGGTCTTATGAAATACTCTACTCAAGAATTAACTGAGGTCATGGAGATTAGTTATATGAAAAATTTTATTTCACTTCGAAAACGGAATAATCATCATTTAACTCTAGCAGTTAAGGGTTTAAAGGCATCTTTAGGAGAGGTCGAAGGTCTGTGCAGAGTTATCCAAGGATATACTGCAGATTTTCAAGATGGTGAGATTTTAGTAGCACCAAGAACTGATCCTGATATGACTCCTAATATGATTTCTTCAAAAGGAATTATAACTGATCAAGGAGGAACCCTTTGCCATGCAGCAATTGTTTCTCGGGAGATTGGAGTTCCTTGTATAGTTGGAACAAATAATGCGACAAAACGCCTTCGTACAGGTGACAAAGTTTACCTTGATGCAGATGCTGGGAGAGTCTATAAGATAGAATAATGGAATTAATGGTAAGCTATCAAAAGGCAAAAGAATTAAGCAAGGAAGAAATAGGAAATAAAGCCTATAATCTTCTTCAGCTTTATCCTCAGTTCCTTATTCCAAAGGGAATAATTATCCCTGTCAAAGCAGCGCAATATATAAAAAAAACAATCGACAAAGAAATTTTACAGGAAAAACTTGAAAGTGCAGTAGAAGACATAAAGGCCGTAGCGTTTTCTGTACGATCTTCAACAACTTGTGAAGATTCTAGAAACTATTCTTTTGCAGGACAATTCCTCACGAAATGTGGAGTATCTTATACTGAGCTTGCAGATGCGTGTATGGAAGTTATTTCTTCACCAGAGAAGGCTAAAGTACAAAGATATGCGGATTATGCTGGTCAACATGCAGTTGCGGATATTGCAATACTCATTCAAGAGATGCTTCCCTGTGATGTCTCAGGAATAATGTTCACAAAAAATCCTGTCTCACAGGAGAAAGGCGAAATCATTATTGAAGCAATATTTGGTACTGGGGAATATATCGTTTCTGGTATTGTCAATCCAGATCATATTGAAGCTGCCAAAGGAAAAAAAAGATATAATTACACAAGGGGAAACCAAGAAAAAGGATTATTTCTTAGGGGAAGTAAACTTGAAGAAAGAGTCGTTATGAATACAGAACCTGTTCTTCAAAAATACCAAATATTTGAGCTTATGCAACAAGGAATTCAAATAGAAAGATTCTTTGGAGTTCCTCAGGATATAGAATGGGGAATTGTCAAAAATGAAATTTATATACTCCAAACACGACCGATAACAACATGAATATAAAAGAAGCAGAAGAATTTGCAAAAGAAAAATTCAAAATCTTGCCTAAGCAAGATTATGATTGGAATTTTATTCATTCTAGGTGTGTCCTTGCTCTATTAGAGACACTCTCAATTGAGGAGAACATAGAGATTGGAAAATTGGAGCCCTTAGTCTATATTCATGATGTTGGAAAAGTCATTCACGAAGAAAACCATGCCCAACTCAGCTTAGAGATTTTGGAAAAGAAATACAAACTTGGCGCCATTGAAAAAGATTGTATAGTGAATCATGGATCTTCTGGTAAACCTTTAACCCCAGAAGGAAAAATATTTAGATATGCGGATGGTCTTTCATTATTTCATCCTATAGCCGCCCAGTTTATTCTTAATTCTGAAGGAAAGGAACAAGGAAAAAGGGTTTTAAAAAAATTATACGAAAAATACTGTATAGCTTATAAAGACAATGATAAAATCCTTAGAATTTTAGAATTAATGTATAAAAATTGCATCTGAGCTCATTATAACAAAAATCACCTCCTTATTCTTCAAAATTATTTATATCCATTTTAGAATAACTCTTACTTAAACAAAGCTATGAATTAAATTTGTGAGGATGGTGGGTCATTCAAAATGACAAGATGAATAACTTATTTGGCGTGAGCTTTTTTATTTTGATGAAGAAATAGAACTTTATGGTATATTTAAACCACTGTAATGTCCGGATATTACAGTATATTTAAACCACCAAAACCTTTATAAATCCCCAGAAAATCCCAGAAGCTACTCGTATCACTACGTTCAGTAGGAGAGCATTATGGAAAAACAAGACGTTTTAGAAGCAATACAACAACTGAAGAAAGATTCTCCAAAAAGAAATTTCGCTCAGAGTTATGATTTTCTCGTGAAATTACAAAATTTTGATCCTAAGAAAAATGAAAATAAAGTAGATGTGTTCATTTCTCTTCCTCATACTCTTGGCAGAAAACTCAGTGTCTGCGGCTTAGTTGGTGGAACATTATACAACGATGCAAAGGCAAACTGTGATCACACTATTGGCCAGGATGAGTTTAAGAGCCTTGCTGGAAATGGCAAAGAGCTTAAAAAGTTGGCAAGGAAATATGATTTCTTTATTGCACAGGCAGACATCATGGGGTCTATTGCAAGCACTTTTGGCCGATATTTAGGTCCGAAAGGAAGAATGCCCAATCCCAAGGCTGGGGCTATTGTTCCTCTCAAAGGGTCTACAAAGCCCATTGTGGAAAAACTGCAGAAAACTGTTCGTTTGGCTATAAAAAATAATGAAATGGCAGTGCGCTGTCCTATTGGAAAGGATTCTATGAAAGATGATGAGGTTGCAGAAAATATTCTTGCAGCATACAATGGACTTGTTCAGGGACTCCCGCAGCACGAACAAAATGTTAAGTCTGTGCTTCTCAAACTTACTATGAGCAAAGCAGTTGTTCTCGGAGGTAAAAAATGAACAAGCCAAAAGCCTTCGTGAGTGATACAAAGAAAAAGGTTGTCAAAGAACTTCTTGCTTTGATTGCTGAATATCCTATCATTGGGCTTGTGGATATGGAAAATCTCTCTGCTCCACAACTGCAAAAAATGAAACAGAGTCTGCGAGGCAGAGTTGTTGTCCGCATGGCAAAGGGTAGCCTTATCAAACTTGCTTTGAAGCAGTCCCCTAAGAATCTTGCTACACTTGCTGAACGAAGCAGAGGTATGCCTGCACTCCTTTTTACTAAAGATAATCCTTTCAAGCTGTATAAAACATTGTCTGCAAGCAAGAGTCCTGCACCTGCAAAGGCTGGACAGACTGCTCCGAAAGATGTTGTGGTTCCTGCTGGAAAGACTGGATTTGCACCAGGACCAATTATTGGGGAATTAGGACAGTTGGGAATTAAAGCAGGGATTGAAGATGGAAAGGTTGCAATCAAACAAGACAAACTCTTGGTAAAGGAAGGAGAAGTTTTTACTCCAAAAATTGCTGAGGCTTTGACACGACTGAATATTCTTCCTATGGAAGTAGGGCTGAATGTTGTTGCAGTGTTTGAAAATGGCGTTATCTTTGACAGAAAAACATTGGATATTGATGAGAAGAAGTATGTTGCTGATTTAATCAGATTACACACAGAAGCTTTGAATCTTGCTGTGAAGATTGGCTACGCATCCAAAGACACTATAAAGATCCTGATCAGAAAAGCACATGGAGATGCAAGTGCACTGGCTGATTCGAAAGATATCATGACTAGTGATAATATTGCAAAACTCCTAGCTAAGGCTGATGCACAGGCTAACGCTTTAAAGAAAAAAGCACATATCGAATAGAAGGAGGAAAAGACCATGGAATACGTGTACAGTGCACTGTTGTTGTATCGAGCTGGGAAAGCTATCGATGAGCATGGAGTCAAGAAAGTTCTTGAAGCTGCAGGCATCAAAGTTGATGAAGGAAGAGTGAAAGCTCTTGTTGCTGCATTGGATGGAGTGAATATTGACGAGGCTATCAAAGAAGCTGCAGTAGTTTCCGTAGCTGCACCAGCTGCTGCGAGTGGACATGCTGCTCATGCACCAGAAGCGAAGAAAGAAGAAAAGAAGCCTTCTGAAGATGCAGCTGCTGGACTTGGTAGTTTGTTCGGTTAAACATTATTTTTTATTTATTTTTTTCTGAAAAATCCTCGGAAAATGAGGCAAAAGTTATTTAAAGGAGTGAATTTTCAGGAAAGTTAAGGCGTATCAAACCAACAGAGGAATTTTTATGGGAGAGGAAGAAAAAACACTAGAAAAAGCAAAGGATATTTCTCAGATTAAAGAAACTCTCGATTCTCTCAATACCCAAAAAGAACTGTGGTTTGCAAAAAAAGAAGAGCTGAAGCAGAAGATTGCTGATCTCATCAAAGATGTGCGTGCTGTCAAGGCAAAGAATGACAGTCTTTCTCAGAATATAAAAGAACTCAAGGTGAAGAGGGATGCACAGAACCTTGAGGTGCGAAAACTTATTGATTCTATTAAGCAAATTAACCAAAAGAAGGGCTCTCCTTCTGAACATAAAGATCCTAAGGCGATACAAAAGAGAATAGAACAGCAGCAGATGCGCATTGAAACTGGCGCTGTTTCTTTTGAAGATGAAAAGAAAATTATGAAAGAGATAAAGCAGCTGAAAAAAGAATATGAAACTGTGAAGCTGAGTGCTGATGCTGGAAAAGAAGCCTATGGGCTGTCTAAGAAAATTGATGAGGAAAAGAGAAAGGCTGAGGCTATTCATATGCAGATGAGCAGTTTGGCGAAAGAAAATAGAGATGCATACAAAGAGTTTACACGCTTATCAAAGGAAATTAATAGAGTGAAGAAAGAACAAGAGGATGCTTTTGAAAAGTTTATAACATTTAAGCAAGCATTTACTGAGGCAAACAAGGGCTTCAAGGAAGAAGTGAAGAAGGTGAATGTGGTCAAGAGAGATAACCAGAAGAAAAAAGAAAAGGCTCAGCAAAATAGAAAAGAGATGGATAATAAAAAGATTGAAGAGAAAAAAGAGAAGGTTGAAGAAAAGATAAAGAGCAAGGGAAGGAAGGTTTTAACGACTGAAGACCTTATTGCTTTCCAAGGCGATGAAGAGAATTAGTTTATTTTATTCTCGCTGGATTTTTAAGCAGTGATTCTAAGAGGCTGCAGAGGTCTGTTATATCTTTTGTGTGCACGATGCTTACCGCGGTGTGCAGGTTGCGTACGGGAAGGTTTAGGACTGCAGCGGGTATGCCTCCCTTTGCCAAAGAAATGAAGAGAGCATCAGTAGTATTGATTTCATTGACTTCTTTCTGCAAGGGAATTTTTTTCTTCTTTGCAATAGTTTCTATGTGTTTGTTGAGACGACTGTCTGTCAGCTGATCCGAGTCCATAATTGTCAAGACTGGACCAGCTCCAAGCAGATTTGTTTCCTCAGTGAAATCCTTTGCTTCGGTGGTGTCTAGAATCACTGCCCATTCCGGATTAATATTATATACAGAGGTTTTTGCTCCATACATTCCTAGTTCTTCCTGCACTGTAAACACATAATATATATCTGCGGGAGATTTCTTTGTTCTTCGAATACTTTCTAAAAGCATAAAACAACCTACGCGATCATCCACTGCTTTTCCTGCAATAATATTTTCTGAACCAAGAAAGGTGGATTTCCTGTTGAATTCCAAGAAGCTTCCAATGTCAACCCCTTTCTTTTTTAATTCTGCTTTTGTCAAACCTGTGTCGACAATGATATCCTCTTCTTTGGGAAGGGCTTCCATGTCCTCTCCCGCATTGATTTTTATGGTTGAAACTACTCCTTTTATTTTCTTTTTTTTATTTATGGCAATTTCTACTTCCTGCCCAATGCAGGTTATGGGGTCGATATCACCTAGGAATGCCACATGTATAGTTCCTTCTTTCTCTATGGACTTAATTATTAAACCTATTTCATCCATGTGTGCAACAAGCATTACTGAAGGACCTTTTCCCTTTTTGTGCACGATGAGGTTTCCAGATTTGTCCACCTTTACATCTTTACAATGGGGAGTAATTTTCTTGAGAAGGTAGGAACGAACAGTGTTTTCATCACCACTTACTGCTTCCAAGTTCATCAGTTCCATCAGCTCTTTCATAGGCGTTCTATGGTGAAGAATGCTTATAAATGTTTTGGGAAGTTTTATAAAAAGGGAGTTTTTCTTTTTTGCTTATGTACGAGAAAAAAAGATTTTTTAGAGAGCCTATAAAGACAGAGATTCAAGAGTTTCATGCTGTTGAAGTGGAGAAAGACTTAGTAGAAACTATTCTTTCTATTGCTGAAAGTGATTATATTCTTCTTCCTAAAGGATTAGTCCCAGAAAAATATCCCAGCAGCTGGAATTTTCTTAGGCATGGTCCTTTTGTGCGGGCTGGATTGCGAGAGAGAGTTACTTCCTTTGTCAAGGGTGCAAGGGTTCCTGTTGATTTCAGAATAGATTCCTTTGGTGCACTTGAATCTCAAGCATATGCTGGATATGCCTATAGTCCATTAACTATTGTTCCTTATGTTCATCGAGATACCAGAGAAAGGCGTGTGAGTCTTGTTGAGTGCCTTGAAGGTGCAAGAATTGATGCTTATGTTCACCAAGTTCCTGCTGCACATGTTGGCATTGAAGAATATTCCCGTGCAGGTGCTGTAAAAAAAGATGGAGCTATATTTCATGTGCATGTTCCAAGAAGAATAAAGGGTATGAGAAGGTATCAATTTAATATCAACCATGTTCCTGTTATTGATAATGCTGATAAATGGGGCATTGCATGGGCAACAATGACACAAGGACATGACTGTCTGCGAGGAGAATATCTTAATATCCGCTTTGCCAAACAAGATACTGGTGTCTTTAACTGGTGCGCTCATGAGATTGCCGGGTACTTTGCAGTGATACGAACATTGAATGAAAGAGGGAATAAAGTTCCTCTGCAGATGTCACAATTTGCATTGCCTACTCCACTCACAGTAGATTTCTATAAAAGATTGTGTGACAGTGTGTTAGTTCATGATGAAGAGCTTGAGAGCAAAGACAAAATACGAAAACTCAATAAAGCTGAGAAGGAAATTCTTCTTTGGGGTCTTGTTGGCAAAAAAGGGCATCACCCTACATTCTTTGCAAAGGATAAAATTAAAGATTATGACTGGTCTCTGAGGCATAGAGAATAAAAAGTTTTATAATTCCTTGTGCGTTCTTTCTTTTATGCTTATCCTTCATGTGTATGAACGAAACCTTCCTCTTGCTCTGGCAAATAAGGGGAATTTTGTTGCAGAGATGAGAATTCCTGATAGTGTTGATAGTTTTAGCTTTGGAAGAAATCCTGGAACAAAGAGTTTTCTGCCAGAGATTATGGAAAGGAAATATTATTTTATTGAGGAAAAACAGGGAGAGTTTCAAAGGACAGAAAGGGGCGGTTATGTGTACATAGATTATTCACGGCTCAGGAAAAATGAATTCCATAGGGCTTTTGTGCGTGTGAAAATATTTTTTCTTGGAGAGAGTGAAAGTCCTTTAGCAGCAAAAGAAAGATTTGGACTTAAGTCTGGTGATAAAATTGTGTTTAAGTCTGATGATAGAAAATTGGAATTAGTTTTTGAGATTGTTCGTATTGCATAAGATGAAAAAAGTATTTAAGTTATATGAAGAACTCTTTGCTTTGCATGGGAAGCAGGGGTGGTGGCCAATACAAGGTGTGTACGATGGAAGACTGCCAAATAAAAAAGAACAACTAGAAATTTGCATTGGTGCAATACTCACGCAGAATACTTCCTGGGTGAATGTGGAGAAGGCTCTTGCGCAATTGTCTGGAAAAATACATGAGAAAGCTTTGCGTATGCCACAAGAGAAACTTGCAGTATTGATTAAGCCTGCAGGGTATTTTAATCAGAAAGCAAAAAAGATTCACTGCTTCCTTGATTTTCTTGCTTCGAAAAAAGAAGTGGACCGAGAGAATTTGCTTGCTGTGTGGGGGATAGGGCCGGAGACTGTGGACTCCATGCTGCTGTATGCGTATCAGCAGCCTTACTTTGTTGTGGATGCATATACGAAGAGAATTTTAGAGCATTATAAAATCATCAAAGCTCATGCTTCTTACGAAGAAGTGCAGAATTTATTTCATAAAGAATTACCAAGAGATGTAGAACTGTTTAAGGAGTATCATGCGTTGTTTGTCGCACATGCGAAGAAATATTATTCAAAGAAGCCCTATGGTATTGGTGATCCCTTGTTAGGGGATTTTAAGAAATAATTTATATACCTTTTTAAAAAGAGAGTACGTTTCACACCCAAGATGGACTAACTTATCAAAAAGTTTATATATTCTTATTAAATTCTATTTTTAGCATTGTTGGGGGTTAAAATAAAATGAAAAACGAAAATGTAAAGGCGGTAGTTTTAGAGGCATTGTCCGATAAGGAGATACTAGCTTCTTATAGTGATCATTATGGTGCAGAAAGCTACTAAAACTTCAGAAAGTAAGTTTTTTTATTTTTAATGGGGTATTAGTGCAATAAAGTACTGGATGGAAATTCAACTATGAATCTGACACCTGTGATTGAGATTACTGAGAGTTGTAATCTTAGTTGTACTTTTTGTCTTAGACCAACTTTTGAAATACCAATTATGTCAATAGAGACTCTTGAAAAAGTGATTTCATATATTTTAGAGGCTAGTGAAGATAGAGTCGATTTTGTGTGGCATGGTGGAGAACCATTAATTGCAGGCATTGATTTCTTTAAAAAAATAAAAGAATTTCAAAGCAAGTATAATCCGAATAATTTAAAGATACTGAATGATATTCAAACTAACGGAACCTTGCTAACTAAAGAATTTATAACTTTTTTTGAGAAGGAAGGTTTCACAATTGGAACGAGTATACAGGGAACAAGGAATATACATGACCATTCAAGAGTTGATAAAAATGGCAATCCTTCATTTGATAGAGTCATTAAAAATATCTCTGGATTAAATAAAAAACCTTATGCAGTAATGGTTTTAACCAAAGAAGTTCTAGGAAAAGAAAAAGAAATCTACTATGAAATGAAAAAACAGGTTAGAGGATTTAGAATTTCTGAATATTTCCCTAGGAAAAGATCAGCTGCTAATCAAAAAGTTATGGATCCGTTAATGCCAACATCACAAGAATATACACAGTCTATTAAAGAGTTTTATAGAATTTGGAAAGAAGATCCTGAGCCTATAGAAATAAAACCAATAACTGAATTTATTAAGGCGCTAGTCAAAGGTAAATGCGGAGGTTGTTTATACTCTCAACAGACCTGTAACTTTTCAGTGATTGGAGTGAAAACAAATGGTGATTTTTATACTTGCCTGCGGGGCATAGATAAAAATAATTTTATTGGCAATGTTAATGATAAACCATTGAGAGATCATGAGACTTCTGCACAAAAGAGAATGAAAGAAAGAACTGATTCTCTCAAAGAAGGTCAATGCAAAAATTGTGAGTTCTGGAATCAGTGCAATGGCGGCTGCCCTCAAGAATCATTTTTGCTTTATGGGGATATAAAACATAGGTCATTTTATTGTAGTGGAAGAAAAGCATTGTTAGAAGAAATTCAAAAAGATTTGAGGGAAACTTATGAATTTTGAGGAATATCTCCAAATTTATGAGACGGCATTACTCTGCCAAACCGAACAAAGCAAAACTTTTGCAGTTGAAAGAGATAATCTCCGAATAGTCTGCAAAAAATTCCCAAGTCCACTAGAGAGAGCAAGAGAAGAACTCGCTTATAGATATCTGGCTAAACAAGAGGTCATTAAAATACCATCACTATTTATGTTTGGCGATGATTTTTTGGAATTTCAATTTATCGAAAAAATAAGAGAGCCTACAGATGTAGAGAGCATAGCTGAAATAAGTAAATTATATCTCAAAACTTTGGATGATGTCCCTTCGTTTTTATTACCCAGGATAGACTTAAGTAAAGAAAAAATATTTCATAGACTTTCTTATTTAAATGAAGAGTTTGCTAAGAGTAACATAGAAGAGGAAGACATATTAGAAAGGGCATTGCAATTTATGCGGGGGGAGTATAACCTTTCATCACCACTTTGTGTTGTGCATGGAGACCTTAAGTCGCTACATTGTATTCCTTCATCTGAAGGATTATATTTTATAGACTTTGGACTTACTGCCATTGCAAATCCATGGTATGATATTGCTTTTTTGTATATGGAAAAAAGGAACAAGACTGGCATTTTAGAACAACTTGCTAAAGCTACCTATGAAAATTTAGGAAATCCATTAAATATTAATGAAGAACAATCTGCAAGATTTTTGAGATCAGGGATTTTTTATAGAAGCCTTTATAACTTAGGTTTTGCTTTGAGGCATAGACCACAAAAGACAATTGAAAGAACTAAAAGGGAATTAAATGAAATCATGGAAAAGAAAATATGAAACTCTACTTTATTCGACATGCACAAAGAGGATATGGGGAAGAACAAGATACACTGACAGAGGAAGGAGTTGAACAGGCTCAGAAATTGGCGAAGTATCTTTGCAAATTTGAGATTGATAAAATTATTTGTAGTAGTCTAAATAGGACTAGAAAAACTGTGGAGCCAACTCTTGCTATACTTCATGTTCCTGTAGAATTCACAGATGAGGTTATTGAGCAGAAAAATGGCATTCTCCAAGGCAGGACTGCAGAGGAATACAGAACTGCTCTGCGTGAATCAGGCTTAACCAAAGAAGAATTCAGGCCTGAAGGAGGGGAAAATGAAAGTGATGCCTATCATCGAGCAGAAAGATTTGTGCAGAAACTGAAAAAACAAAAGGAACAGAATATACTCATAATATCACATGCAGGGTTCATTTCAAATATTGTAGTTATTCTATTAAAGAAATCAAAAGAAGAAAGGAAGAACTACAAATCAGACTTCTGTGCATTGACTTATTTTGAGTTAGATGACCATTTTAATGTTCTGGATTATAGGACTAATCAGAAGACTATCAGCTAATCTCTTTTTGATTTTAAAAATTACGCCTATTCTTCAGAAGATTCTGTGATGCTATGCAGTCTTCTTTCCTTTGGCACCATGTTTCTCAGTGTATTGTTTTTTAGCATGCCACATCCGAGAATATCCTTCTCATGTTGAATAATGACATAGCCATTGCTCCCTTCCATAGGGATATCTTCTCCTTTCATCCAAAGCTCCACTTGTTTTTTATCTAAATGAATAACATTTTTTGTTGGTTTTATGAGCTGGGCACCTTCAATGCTTAGCCTTATCCCATCTCTTTCTTTTGTTGCAAAGTACATGCCCCTATTATTTATTCTTAAACCATTTGTGTTTAACTTTGCATAGTCATTACTCATAAAAAATATTTTATCCTGCGAATTCTGAAAAAAGGCATAGTCTAATTTTTCTGTGCTTCCAAACTGTTCTTCCAAAGTCTTATAGATTTCTTTTTTTTCTCTCGTATTTAAGAACTGGACAGTTTGCATAGTTCTGTGAAGCTGGGGATATATTTATATATTCCTGTTTCCCCTTCTTTCCTATGGACAGAGAGATTGAAAAGTTTGCCTTATTTAATGCTTTGAAGTTTGATGGCAAGGCGAATCCAGGTGCTGTTCTCGGGCAGCTTTTTTCTGAGAATCCAAAATTAAAGAATGAGATTAAAGAAATTTCTAAGAAAGTGCAGGAAGCGGTTAAAAAAGTGAATAGTATGTCTCTTGAGCAACAAAAAGAAGCATTGGAAAGCATTGCACCGGAACTGCTTCATGAAAAGAAGGAAAAAAAGAAAAGAGAACTTGCAGAGTTACCGCATGTTACTGGCCCTGTGGTCACACGAATTCCTCCGGAACCGAGCAAGTATCCCCACTTAGGGCATGCTTTGTCTTTTCTTCTGAATTATATGTATGCACAGAAGTATCATGGGAAATGCGTTCTGAGAATTGATGATACGAATCCCGAAAAAGCAAAGAAAGAATATTATGATGCCATTCATGATGCATTAGTCTGGCTGCGCATTGAACCTGATAGAATTATTGTTGCTTCTGAAGAGATGGGAACTTTTTACAAATATGCTGAAGAACTTATAAAAAAAGAATCTGCTTATGTTTGTTTTTGTGATAAAGAAAAAATTAGCGACTACAGAACACATGCGAAGATTTGCGACCACAGAGTACAACATGAACGAAAGAACATGGAGGAGTGGAATGCTATGCTTGCAGGGAAGTACAAGGCTGGTGAAGCTACGCTTCGTCTCGTTGGAGAGATTGACAGCCTGAATGCAACCATGCGCGATCCTGTTCTCTTTAGGATTGTTCATCATGCACATCCTCTTGTCAAAGATAAATATCTTGTGTGGCCTATGTATGATTTCGAAACAGTGATTGGCGAAGAGATTGCTGGGGTAACACATATTCTCAGAAGCATTGAGTTTGGCAGCATGCGAGTTGAACTACAGAATTATATCAAAGATTTGCTGGGTTTCAAAAAGCAGGAAGTATTACAATATGGAAGATTTTCTGTGAATGGATTTGATACGCAGGGAAGGGTTATCCGAGAGAGAATTGAAAAGGGAGAGGTAGATGGCTGGGATGATCCAAGGCTGATGACTTTAATGGCGCTGCGACGAAGAGGGATTGTTCCTGAAACTTTTTATGAGCTTGTTCTTGAAGTTGGTCTCTCTGCAACTGCAACGAATCTCGATTGGAGCCAAGTTGCGGCGATCAATAGAAAACTTATTGATCCTATTGCGAGAAGATATTTTTTTGTCAAGGGCGGGAAGATTATTACAGTGAAGAATGACTTAAAAAAAGCTACAGTTCCTTTGCATCCTGAGTTTAAAGAGATGGGAACACGAACTGTTGCATTTGATACAGATTTTTATGTACAAGATGATATTCCTCGAGGGCAAATGTATCGATTTATGCATCTGTTTAACTTTGAGAATGGAGCATATGTTTCAGAAGCTTATGATGCCTCACTTAAAGCAAAAATTATTCATTGTGTGCCTGTAAAGGATGCTGTTCCTGTGCAGGTGCTTATGGATGATGGGTCTGTTCTTGAGGGGCATGGGGAGAAGGCACTGAAAGATTTGAAGGAAGGGGATATTATTCAGTTTGAAAGGATGTTCTTCTGCCGCCTTGATAATAAAAAGAAAATGCTCTTTGTGTATGCCCACGACTGATTTTTCTTCATGAATACCTAAGGATAAAATTTATATAGATGGACTGATTTTTAGAAGTATGCAGATAAAATTTTCAAGGATTGAAATACGAGATTTATCCAGAGCATGGTTTTTTGTTTCCATTGCCTTTGCCATTGTGCTCTCTGGAGGGATATTTGGGATTGGACAAGCACATTTTCTTCAGAGTTTTATTATTGCTGCAATAGCTGTGGGTACAGGATTTTTATTGCACGAGATGGGGCATAAGATTGTTGCACAAAGATATGGATGCTTTGCAGAGTTCCGTGCGGATATGAGCATGCTTATCCTTGCGGTGTTTATTTCCTTCTTAGGCTTTGTCTTTGCTGCTCCCGGCGCGGTGATGATTATGGGGCATGTGAGCAAAGAAAAGTATGGGAAGATTTCTCTTGCTGGTCCTTTAGTGAATATTGTCTTAGCTTTGCTCTTTTTAGCTGCTTTTGTCTTTCTTTCCCCTCTCGGTTTGTTAGGGAATATCTTTTCCTATGGCTTTATTATTAATACCTGGCTTGCCCTCTTTAATATGCTGCCCTTCTGGGTGCTTGATGGGAAGAAAGTGCTGGCGTGGAGCAGGACTGTGTACTTCTGCACTATAGGCTTTGCAGTGCTTCTTCTAATTTTGGGTTATGTTCTTCCTTTAGGGCTGTAGAAAAACTTTTATATTAGAAATTTATTTCTCCCTTTGCTTATGGGGCATGTTATTAGCGATGAGACTAAGGAGGAAATAAAAAAACTTGCTCAAGAAGGACTTTCTGTGAGGGATATTGCAAGTAGTGTTAGTGTTTCTTATTCTACTGTTTATGGCTATGTGCGATTGGTTGAAAGAATAAATCCTCAGACAGGTGAAGCATTTCGTTCTTATCGAGAATATCAAGACTATCGTCTTTCTCTTATGATAAATCCTAAAACTAAACAAGCATTTGCTTCACGAGCAGAATATCAAAAATTTGGGATACAGCGAAGAAAAAATAAAAATGGAGAGGCTTTTCGATCCTGTGATGAATATCATAACTCTTTAGTGCAAAGACTTACTCATCCTGAAACAGGAGCTCCTTTTAGGAATACCAGAGAGTATAGAACATATTTGGGAACACAAAGAATAACACAATCTCCATACAAAGAGCTTAGTGCTTTTCTTTCTTTGAGGCTAAAAGAATTGGGTTTAACTTATGTACAATTAGGAGAAAGAGTAGGCCTTGCTGGGAGTACTATTTCTTCCTATATCCATGCACGAAGTTTTCCTAGATCTGAGATTCTTAGAAAAATGTACAGGGTTTTAGAGGCGCCTTATGAGACTTTGGATGATTTACTTGCAGCTTCTAAATAAAAAGATTTTTAAACTTGCTTCTTCATTGTATGCTTGTTGATCTTCATTTTAGAAAAGGAGGTGAAGTGGTTGAAAAAGAAAGTACGAAGAGTAAGCCTTGCTGGGACAATCAAGGCGAAGGTGCAAAGTTTTGGGAAAAAGTTTAGCAAGAAAGTAGCGAAGGATGAAAAGAAGAGCTTGCATAGCTTTGAACGAACGCTTTCCCGTGATGCACATATTGTGGGGAGAGAAGCTATTGTTATTTCAAAAAAGAGTCTTGCCATGCTTGAAAGAGAATTGAAAAAGCTTGAAGCTGAAACAAGAAAAGTGAAGAAGATAGCTAGAAAAGCTGCGAAGAAGAGGAGATAATTTTTCTTTTATGGCAAGACAGGCTTTTCTCAGAAAGAAGCATATGGAAAAGCATCTTGGAAGTTCAGGCTGGAGAGATTTTATTCTTGGCTGGCAGGATGGGCTTGTCAATGTCTTGGGGGTTACTCTGGGTGTTGCCACTGCGACCTCTGATTTGAAGATTATTCTCACTGCTGCATTTGCGGCTACTTTTGCTGAGTCTATTTCTATGGGTGCAGTTGCGTATACTTCTTTCACTGCTGAGGCAGATTTTTATCAGAGTGAGAGGAATAAAGAAGCACGAGAAATTAAAGATGTTCCTGATGAAGAGAAAAAGGAGATTCGAAAAATTTATTCTCAACTGGGATTCAAAGGGAGTCTTCTGAACACTGTGGTTGAGCATATTGTTTCGAATAAAAAAAGATGGTTAGATGTGATGATGGCACAAGAATTGAAATTGAGTGCACCGAAGAGAAGCCCATTGCATATTGCATGGATTGTTGGATTGTCTGCATTGATTGGTTCATTAATTCCTATATTTCCTTTCTTCTTTTTGCCTGTACATGTTGCTGTCTGGACGAGCCTTGTGCTTTCCTCTGTGATATTGTTCTTTGTGGGCGCGTATAAGGCGAAGACTACTGTGGGCAGTCCTTGGAAGTCTGGCCTGCAGATGATGCTCATTGGCATGCTTGCTGCATTGGCCGGCTTTGGCATTGGTGCGCTGTTTGGCGTGGCAGTGCATTAGTTTGCGGACAGAGGGGTAGACAAGAAGATTTTCTGAAGTTTCCTCTGGGAGTAATTGTACTGATTTTCAAGCAAGACGTGCAAATATAAGGTATCGAACTGATGATGGAACAGCTTATGTTAATACTATTAATTGTTCTGGTCTTGCTACGCCAAGGCTTATGGTAGCACTGCTTGAAACCTATCAAACTAGGGATGGTAAAGTAAAGGTTCCACCCATTTTGCATAAGTATGTCAAATCAGAGTTTATAGAATAAAGGTTTTAGAGAGAAGGGTTTAATTCTATTTTTTGTTCACTGAAAAAAAGGCAGACATTATCTCCTAATATCTTAAGGATATTTCCATCAAAATAGAGGCCTCCTTCTTCAGAGATGCTTAATATTGATACTTTGTGTTGTTTAGTAAACTCATAAATTTTCTGATCTTGTTCTTTTTTGTAATGTGGCCATATTGCAATATTTTTAAGTAATCTCAAAGCTTCGAAATTATTAAGAGAGCTTATGTTTTTATCTGTGCTGGATAAAATAGTCTCAGCAAGGATTATTGCTCCTGCACTTCCTCCATAAATTATTCCTCCTTTTTTTGCAAATGCTATTAACTTTTTATCAAAATTAGCTTCTCTAATTTCTTGTAAGAGAGAAAAAGTGTTGCCTCCACCAATATATATTCCCTCAAAATCATTTAAGGAGTTTATTTCATTAAGGTTATCTGCTAATGTAGTCTGTGTCTTGAGTGTAGGGTACTGACCATTGAACCATTTTAAACATTCTTCAGGGCTATATTTGTGTCTTAGTGCTATAGGAATATACAGAATTTTTGCATTTTCTTTTAGTAAGCTGAGAAAGACCTTATCTGTAGCTAGGCTTTGCTCTCCAGATCCTCCCCCTCCAAAGATTAATTTCATGTTTCTTCTTTTTTCTTTCTTAAGATATAAATCTTTTTATTAACTATTTATTTCTAATAAGTAATAAAAATATTTATAAGTTAGTTATGCCACAATATTTTAAATTAAAAAAATGAAGCTCTAGCTTGGAAAAATGAGGATACGATGCTTCTAAATCTTCAAATCTTTGTGGCATTTCCATGTTTTACTCGTTCTCAATCTTTTTTGAATTAAGCATTAACAACTTACAATTATTGCTTTTACTACAGTTTATGATGCTAACACCACAATTTGGAGGATTATATTTCTTATAATCTTCTCTGGGAGCTTTTAATAAGTATAATAACAGCTCTAAGATATTTCCTCCTGAAGTGACTAATAAAATTGTTTGATGGGCATGTTTTACAATCATCTCATTCAAAAAAATAATCATTTTATTTCTCGTATCTAAACAGGATTCTCCTCCATCCGGCCTAAAGAGATGATACGCTTCACCACTCTCTTTAACAGCATTTTCTAAAATTTCCGCAGGTTGCCCTTCAAATTTTCCCATAGATCTCTCTCTCAGGACTGGTGTAAATTTAATCTTATTTTGATGGTATGTGTTAATTATATTTGCTGTTTCAATTACTCGTCCAAGATCGCTGGCATAAATTTCATCAATCCTTTCATTTTTCAAAATATCTGCTGCATCTTGTGCTTGTTTTTTTCCTTGTTCGGTGAGTTTGCTGGATATATGACCCTGCATTATTCCTTTTACATTATGTTCACTCTGACCGTGCCTTACCAAAATAAGTTTCATTTTCTTTTTAGCCCCCTCAATTCTTGAACAATTTTAATAACATTTCGTGATATCCCTTCACAAAGAATATTTGTTCTTACTTGTGAAGAAATTTCATGACAACTATTACATTCCAAACAAAGTCCGACATCGACCCCCTTATCTCTTCCACCATCTACCACCCAACTCAACATTTCATTTCTAACATCCTTCCTTAAATAATATTCGCCAAAGAATAATCTAAAATCAAAATATTTCAAGAGTTCTCTATCCTCCTTTTCAACAATAGGAATGGCAGTCTTTTGTAAAAAGTGCTAACTTCTTCTTCCATTCCAGGAATTGTTGATTCAGTTGTTTCATTAATAAACATCTTATCTTCTAAATCAGGAAAAGTTGTATTTGAAACGAGTATTTTATCACTATTACTTCTTTTTGCAAAACAAAGTGGACAACCCGAAGTACAACCAGGCCCTACAGGTTCAATAATAAAAAATTGTCTAGATAATACCCTCTCAAGAGTTTTATAATGACATAAGGGATTTTCGAAATAGTATTCTACTTTCATTTTTTCCCAAACCTTGGATTTATGTAGTTATTATATCGTAGTATATATACTTAATCCCAATACTTTTATGTACCTTCTCGAATGGGCTAAAATGGTAGAATTCAAGGCTTTTTGCCTATATATTTTTACAAAAAAATGAGCACTATCCGAAATGTCTTGGCATGCACAGAAACCTTTATAAACAGCCTCTTTTTTATCCTTTCTTGAAACCGATGACAGGTTTGGAGGTTTATACATGGATGAAAAACAATTGGTCGAGAAAGCCTATGAAGCCGTTGAGTTAGCAAAGACTTCTGGGAAACTACGAAAAGGTACAAACGAAACTACTAAAGCTATTGAAAAAGGCATTGCCAAGCTTGTTGTTGTTGCAAAGGATACGAATCCTGCTGAGATTATCATGCATCTTGGCCCGCTCTGTAAAGAGAAGAAGGTTCCTCTTGTCAATGTTCCTAGTAAAATAGAATTGGGAACAGCAGCTGGAATGGGTATTGGAACGAGCTCCATTGCAATTATACAAGAAGGCGAAGCAAAGAATATTATTAAGCAGATAAGTGACAGTCTCCAGGTCGAAAATGGCAGCAGCTAAAAAAGAAGAAAAGGCTCCTCAAAAGGGAGAGGAACAAAAAGCAGAGGTAAAAACTGCTGGGAAAACTATTTTTAGCGAAGCTGTTCCTGCTCGTGTTGAAGAAATCATGGGAAGAACTGGCACACGAGGGGAAATCATCCAAGTGCGATGCAAGATTCTTGAGGGCAGAGATGCAAACAAGATTCTAAGCAGGAATGTAAAAGGCCCTGTGCGTTTGAAAGATATTCTTATGCTGAGAGAAACAGAAATTGAGGCAAGAAGGCTCAATAAGGGGAAACGATAAATGGCAAAATGCGGTTTTTGCGGAAATGAATTGATGCCTGGCACTGGTCTTATCTTTGTGTACAAGACTGGGAAGATTACCCATTTTTGTTCTCGAAAGTGTGAGAAACATACTTTGTTTTTGAAGCGAAAGCCACAAAATATGAAGTGGGTTACTTCTGCTGGAAAGGATAAGAGCAAGAAATAATTTTTTTATTTTTATGGAGGAAAAATGATTGAACGAACATTTGTCATGATAAAACCTGATGGTGTGAAAAGAGCATTGATTGGGGAAGTTATTCGAAGGTTTGAAAATTCTGGCCTGAAATTGATTGGCATGAAAATGCTGCATGTGGATAAGGATTTTGCGAAGAAGCATTATACTGAGGATATTACTGTGCGAAGAGGCGAGGCTGTAAGGAATATGCTGCTTGACTATGTGGTTGAAGGGCCTGTTGTTGCGATGGTTTGGGAAGGTGTTGTTGCAATTGAAGTGGTGCGAAAGATTGTTGGCGGAACGGAACCAAGAACAGCAGTGCCTGGAACTATTCGAGGGGACTACACACATGTGTCTTATGCCTATGCAGATGCGAAAAAATTACCAGTGAAGAATATTATCCATGCTTCAGGTGATGCGAAGGATGCTGCACATGAAGTTGCATTGTGGTTCAGTGCGAAAGAATTGTTTTCCTACACGAATGTGCACGACGTACATTTGTATTAATTTTTTAAATGTGCAACTCTTTATCTATTTTTTTTGCTATGTCTTCCATTTCTTCATAGGCAGAAAGCACATCCTGCTTCATTTTCTTTAAAGTAGATTCGAGGTTCTTTGCTCTCAATGCATATTTGCTGTCTTCTATCACGACAATGCCAGAAGCAATAAGTTTTGTTAAGTGATGAATTACTGTTGCTCTGCTGAGATTGAGTTTGTATGCCAGTTCATCCGATGATACTGGCCTCTTTGCCTGGACTATTGCAAGAAATAAACGAAAACAGGAACGATCCTTATCTCTTTCTGAGAACAAACCAAGGGATTCAGACAACCATTGAATTTCTGGGGTAATCTCCTGTGCTGGCGCACGAATGCGAACAATGGTTATCCTTTTGAAGCGTGTAATCATAGGAATAAGAAGATGTTCTGGATATTTAAATATTAAGGTTTGGTCGTAATAATTACTTTGTCTTTGTCCATGTATATAATATCTTCAAACTGTGCAATTTTTGAGCCTGGAATTTCTAAGAGGTGTGCATATTCATTGAGATTATTTGAGCGCTTGAGGTTGAGAAAGTCTACTCTGCTGTAGCCTAAGTGCTCTGTGACATACCTCTCTGTAAATGGAAGTGATTTTCTTTTTTCTGTAATTATTTGACAGAGTTTTCTTATTTTTGTATCTCTGACTGGAAGCAGTTTCTTTTTCATTGCATAAATCATCCCCGTCGGGCTTGATTTGATATGCCCTGCACCATCTGTGATAAAAATTTCTATAGCAAATGCTTCGCCTGGCTCCATTGTGTTTGGCGAGCTGCTTTCATACACGAATACAGATTTTGTCGAATGCAAGTCCCATTGCTGAACCTGGTGCCCCATGAGGTTTTTAATGATTTTATATTTTGATCCTTCCATGAGTTTGTCAAGACGTTTTCCTATTTCTGAGACTTTCATGCCTGGCTTTAACCCTGTGATAGTTTTTCTAAGGACTTCTTCTGTGAAGTCTACCATATCTTGGTAGTCTTTGTTCAGTGCGATTGTGTATGCTCCATCTGCAATGTATCCCTCGACGTGCACACCAACATCCACTTTGATGATATCTTCTTTTGTGATTGTTCTTGTGTCGTTGGGAACTGGAGAATAGTGCACTTCATTGTTGAGTTGTAAGTTTATTGGGAATGCGAGCGAAGCTTCTGGGTGTTCTGCAATGTAAGACTCTATCTTGCGGGCAATGTCTAAAAGAGATGCTCCTGGCTTGATGAGCGATTTCGAGCGTTCACAGACTTCATAGTGTATTTTTCCTGCTCTCAGGTATGCTTCTTTTGGCGTCATACAGATGTGGATTTTTTGGGGAAATATAAAGGTTTCTACCTCTTGTAGACTCTTCCTCTTTTATCAAATATCTCAATAAAAAGAATTTTCTCTTTGAAATTTATGCTTAGCAAAGTTCTATACTTCCCAAATCTAAGTTTGTAAAGACCTTCTTTCTCAAAATGTTCTACATATTTGAATGGGTCTTCTTCTATAAACTTTATTTTCTCTGTAATTTTTAGCTGGATATCTTTTGCTAGGGAAGCAAGATTCTTTTGAGCCTTAGGAGACCACTCTGCAGTAAAACTTATTGTAAAAGCTTTTTTCGTAATTCGTCATTAGAAACATACTTGCTTTTTGGTGTTGCTCTGGTTCTTTTTAATTCTCTTTTGGTGTACTCTGTAAGCTCTGTTTCTTCCATAATATTTTGTTTGGTCATTTCATTTCTCTTCGTTGCCTTTCAAAGAATAGTCTTTGCACTCGATTGGTCATATCCATAAGACTTTCTTTATAAGAATTCATATTTGTCTGAATTGCATATACCCAGGAACGAAGCTTTCTTGCATCTTCATCAATCTTTTGCATTTTTTTATGATTCTCTTTATTTTTAGCATATAGTGCATGTGTTTGAGTTAAAGTTAGTTCATCAAGCTTAGCATTTACAGATCCAAGCATTGGGCCTAATTGTTTATCGATGGCTTCAATCATACGAAATCTTTCTTGACAATATTCAATATTCACTTTGGTCTTGTCTTTTTGTATCTCTGTAAGGAGGTTCTGAAAAATTTCTGTCCTTGCTTTGGCAAGTTTCTCTAATGATTCCATTTGGAGAAGTATAGTTCTAAAATTATGCTCAAGATCTTTTATTTCTCTGAGTTCTATGAGGAGGTCACCTTCAAACTCTTGAAATGCCCTTATTTCAACAATAAAAAACTTTTCTACATCTTTCAAGCTTTCAAGGGTTATATCTTTTTGAGGTTCACTCTTTCTTCCAAATCCAATAGGCATGACCTTCTAGTAGCTCCTGTTTATTTAAGGTTTTCCTTACTGAGGCTCTGTAGAAATGTTCCAGATTTGATAGATCTAGGCCATATGCTCACTAAACAAACCTCCTAATAATTTCAAAAATTGTTTTCATCCTCGGGAAAATATCTCTGCATAAAAATTAGTTTTATAAAACAATACCTATTTATAAGAAGTAGAGCAATTTTAAGGCTCCTAATGGGGTTTTATTGAAGTTTTCTACAGAGCCCCCTCCAAAGAGAATGGGTTAGGTTGCATTCATAAACTTTTACTAGAAAAAACGGAAAGATTTTCAGAAACGATTATATAGCAAAAGTTCTATCTAAAAAAGATGAAAATTATTTCATGGAATGTGAATGGCATTCGTGCTGTAGAGAAAAAAGGTTTCTTGGATTATTTTCATAAAGAAAAACCAGACATTCTTTGCGTGCAAGAAACAAAGGCACATCCGGATCAATTGGGTGAGAAACTTACAAAGGTTGATGGTTATCATGTGTACTTTTCTGCCGCTGAAAAAAAAGGATACAGTGGTGTTGCCTGTTATACTAAAGAAAAACCCTTGTCTGTGGTGTCTGGTTTTGGAGGGCATACAAAGTTTGATACTGAAGGAAGGATTCTTGTTTTGGAGTTCAAACAATTTATTCTTATGAATATTTATTTCCCTAATGGAAAGGCACGAGAAGAGCGTTTGCAGTATAAGTTGGAGTTCTATGAAGAGTTTCTAAAATTCTGTAAAAAACATACAAAGCATCTCATTGTTTGTGGTGATGTGAATACTGCGCACAATGAAATTGATCTTGCACGGCCAAAAGATAATGAGGATATTTCTGGGTTTATGAGGGTAGAAAGAGATTGGTTAGATACATTTGAAAAGGAAGGCATGGTGGATAGTTTTAGAATGATGCATCCTGAGAGAGTACAATACTCCTGGTGGTCACAGCGTGCGGGTGCACGAAAGAGAAATGTTGGCTGGCGCATTGATTATTTCTATGTGAGCAAGGATTTGATGAAGAAAGTAAAAAGTGCTTTTATTCAGGATGAAGTGCAGGGTTCTGACCATTGTCCGATAGGGATTTCTCTAGACCTTGAATAAATGTTCTTTCATTTAGCCTACCCATCAATGCTGCAAGGTTTTTTCCTGTTGTGAAGACTTTTCCCGTTTTTATATCAATCCATCCCTCTGTTTTCAGAAGAAGATCTTCGTTCCTATAAGGCCTATATGCGAGGAGAATTTTTCCTGAATGCTCTGGAGAAGTGTATTGTTTGAAGCCATTACTCCCAAGAATTCCTGTTAAGTATGCTCTCTCTCGCAGACCTACTTTTTGATTTCCAAAGGGATTATATGTTCCTCCTTCTGATTGCATGGTTATTTTTTTAGAATTTAAATTTATAAGTATTTAGGAAGTGAAAAGCTTTTATTTATCAAGACTATTCTCCTCTTATGCTTGCGGAAAAAGTCTATACTCTCTGTAAAAAAATTCCTTCTGGAAAAGTAAGCACATACAAGGAGATAGGAAAAGCTTTGCATACGAAGGCATACCAGGCAATAGGCCAAGCACTGAAAAAAAATCCTTATGCACCAGAAGTACCCTGTCATAGAGTTGTTGCTTCTAATGGTTCTTTAGGTGGATTTAAAGGAAAAAAGAGTGGCATTGAAATTGAAGAGAAAAGAATGTTATTAGAAAATGAAGGTGTTGCTTTTGAGAATGGGAAGGTGAATTTAAAGAAGTGTTTATATCGATTTTAGTTTCACAAATCTTTTACCCATAACTCAATTGTATAGCTCTGTGTTGTCATATTAGAATCTTGGGAATTTTCTTTCATCTTTATTGTAACCTTTGCAGAACCATGACTTATTGCCCTTGCGCGAATGAAAGCACCACTTTCTCTTATTGCTCTCTTATATTCTTCTGAGTTAGATACTAGATATTCTCTGGTATTTCCTTTTTCTGTGTAAGGAATTGTTTCTTCAGTTTTTGCTTCAATATTTCCTTTTGGTAAGAAATCTTCTATTGCATTCTCAGGACTGAAATTTCTTATTCTTTCTTGGTGTTCTTGTACTCTTCTGAGTATCCTTTCTATTCCTGCATAGCTTTGTCTCAATATATCCAAATAGGAATCAATTGAGTCTCTACCCCCATAAACTGAGCCTGCTACCACACTTTTTGCTATGTAAAGCATCTATTTAAACTTAACGCTGCTTTCTTAATTTTATACACCCCAGTGTTTTCATTCTCCATTATTATTTCTGCATCCTTAATTTGAACTTTTTTATGAAAGAGTGGACAATTTAAAACGAGGGACTCATATTCCCCTCCCTCACCGGCAATATTTATGCCATATTTCTTATTTAATTCTTTTAAATTTTCTAAGTCTTTCTTTGTTATCTCTCTTCCTAGCCAGGAGTGATTTAGCCCTTCTGCTGCTACTGCACTGAGTATGAAATGGAATTTTAGATCTAAGAGCTGTTGTAGTTCTTTTTCCTGATCCATGTGCCATAATGGAGAAAAGATCTTTAATCCTAATTTATCTGCAATTCTTTCTATTCTTTCTCGCTGATAATTAGAATAGAGTGCTCCAGAAATAACTCCTTCAATCTTATATTTCTTCTTTGCTTCTTTCAATGCTTTCTCTAAATCTTTTAGCTCTCCTTCTTTGTTTCCTTTTGTCTCCTGAATAATAATTGGTACTTGCATTGCTTCTGCTTGGAGTTCTGCAAGATGAATATTTGGAGTATGAAACATATAGGACGCAGTGTTCTTACTTTTTATGGTGATGAGACAGGAGAGTTCGTAGTTTTGCTGCTTCATAATGTATGCTGCAAGCAGACTGTCTTTTCCACCGCTGATGAGTGCTCCTAGCTTTAGATTTTTTACTGAGGAGAACTGTGCAAGGTATGCTGATTTGTTTTTCTTTTCTTCCTTTGCTAATTTTTCAAGAATTTTATCAAAGCCAGAACCATACTGTGCTGCTACTTTTTTTCTCTCTGCAAACTGTGTTGGAATCCCTTTCTGTTTTGCTATTTCTCTCAGAATATATTTTTCTGTTCCTTCATGCAGTTTCCATTCAGGAGGAATACGCAATGTCAAAGCAACAAGTTCTTTATCAAGGAATGGGACGCGAAGCTCCAAATTATTGTTCATCGTAATAACATCATCCCTGTAACAATTTCTTTCGTATATTTTGAGAATATCAGAATAGCAGTCTTTGTTGAGCTTGTCTAGAGCGCTTGCTTTGTAGCGATGGTAGCCTGCAAAGAGTTCATCTGCACCTGAGCCTGAGAAAATAACTTTATTAGCATCCTTCTGTGCTTGTTCTGCAGCAATATATAATGGAAGTGCTACTCCAACTTTGACAACATTGTTGTCTTCGATGAGAGGGATAATCTTCTGAAGATATTTTTTTGTCTCTTCTTTGGAAATGAGTGTATATTTTAGTTTTAATTTCATTTCTTTTGCAGCTGCTTTTGCTGCGAGAAGGTCAGGACTTTTTTCATCCGTTGCTGCGGTGTAACAGGTGAAATCTTTTCCAGATTCCTGGAGATATTTTGCAATGAGGACTGAGTCTAAACCTCCAGAGAAAAGCAATGCGAATTTTTGTTCAGGTATTCTTATCATCACTGCTTCTTTTAATTTCTTCTCTACTTGATTCAGAATATCTTTTGTGAGCAAAGGTTTGAGTGCAAAGAAAGGGCGTTTTTTTGTTGAAAGTTTTTTTGTTTTCAGGTTATATGCCAGTATTGTTCTTGGATTGAGTTCTGTTGCTGTTAAAGAAAGTACTTTTTTTTCTGATGCAAAACGAAATCCATTCTTTTTCTCGTAAAATAATGGTTTGATTCCAAGAATGTCTCTTACAAGGTAGAGAGTATTGTTCTGAAGGTAGACAAAAGCATAGACTCCTCGAATTTTGGGAAGTGTTTTTTCTATTCCTTCCTTCTGAAGCAGTTTGAAAAGCAGTTCTGCATCGTTGCGTACAGTGAGTTTGTGCTCTTTTGCGAGCTCTTTCCAGTTGTAGATTTCACAGTTTGCTGCGAAGACTGCATTTGCTTCCTGCAAAGGTTGTGGCAATGTGCTGACTATTGCATGCAGGCCATGGCCTATAATAGTTTCTGCAGTAGAGGGGGGAAGTGTAATGGGATTTTGCGCGTAATGCATTTTCCCGTCGAAGTATGCTGATGCATCCCTTCCTCGTTCGTGCATTATAGATAGTCCTTGCTGAACAAATGTAAATGCTTCTCTGCTTTGTATTGCTCCAATGATGCTGCACATAGATACTTTGGCATATACTTCTGTTTTTATACTTTCTCCTCAGTGTCTTTAAAAAGGAAAGTTTTTTAAGGCAGTTCTTTTTTGTTTGCTTGATGAATGCATATCCTTCTGTTGAAGTACAGAACTGTGGTCAAAGAGAGGCTATTCTTGGCGGTCTGAAAAGGTTCCATGGCAAGAGCCCCATGATTTATAGAACAAATGTTCTTTTTCATACTCGAAAAGTATTGGGTCTTGTTGATGATCTTCTTCCTCTTCTTCAAAGCGACTATCCTCTGCCTCTCAATGTCTCTCTTGCTCGAGCGATTGCTGTTATCCATGATGATACAGAGATGATAAAGGGTGAGGAGACTTCTAAGCATAAAGAACGACTTTCTTTAGAAGAAATTTCTGCTTTGCAAATGGAGAGAAAAAGAGAAATCTTTAGCTTATCTCAGAGATATAATCAAGGCAGTATCAATGGTTTTGTTTATGGACATCTTCTTTTTCTGGCTTGTGAACAAAAAAAAGCTGAAGCACAATTGGTCGCCTTTGCAGATAAATTAGATGGTTTTGGTGAGGCTCTACACGAAGTCTATGCAGGAAATCCACACTTTTTGGAAGCTGCAAACACCTATGTTGAAAGAATACAACGATTTATCCAAGAGCATGAACATCTTGCTTCACTTATGGAAACAAAAATTCTTCCTACAAGACAAAATCTTGCGCGTATTCTCATTCATGGAAATCCTCATACTAGCGATTCAATACATCAAGACACAGGATATTATCCTTATGAATTCTGGAGGAGAAGTGTTGAGGGAAGATTTGGTGAAGAAGGATTGGCATACTTAGTTACAGCGAAGGAAAAGGCAAATCCTATTTCTTTTGACTAAATAGTTTTCCAGATTTCATCACCCACTTGATGGATATTCTTTATTACTTTTCCTGAACTCATGGATTGCATTGTCTTTCCGTCAAAGAGTGCGATACCTACTGCCAAAGGTTTCTTATTGTTTGCATCGAGAATGACTACGGCTTCTCCTTCTTTGATTTCTGAGTCCATTTCTATTATCCCAGGGCGCATGATGTCTGCTCCTCCAATAACAAATTTTACTGCACCCATGTCTACTATTATTTCTTTTAAGAGACTTTTTTGTGCAAGCATTCTTACTGTTGGGATAAGCTTCTTTTCATAGTAGAAAAATGAAGGGATTTTATTGATAAGTATGACTTTGTTTTCCACACATTCTACTATATCTTTCTTTTTTGCTTCAAAATGATATTCTTCAAGAAGTTTGTTGAGATCTTTGCTTTTGAGCATGACTCTTTTCATAGTTAGACATTCTTTTCATGCTATTTAATTGTTTCCCACAAATTTTATTAAGTGGTAAAGGTTAGTATTCGTATGAAAAACTTGTTGTTTCTTTTTCTGGGTATTTTTCTTGTGGCATGCAGCAGCCCTGCTGTTGTTGAAGAAAAAAATAGTTCTGCATTCTGCGGGACTTCTTCTCTGGCTGACTGCAGTCGGAATAGCGACTGTGCTGTGGGGGGCTGCTCCTCGCAAATATGCCAGTCCGCTTCTGCTGAGCCCTCTGTGAGCACCTGCGAATATAGGGATTGTTATGATGCTCAGGCTGCTGGAGTCTCCTGCGGCTGTTTCTCAGGAAAATGCCAGTGGGAATAGCTTTTTAAGGCTGGGTGACACTATATAAGCATGGATTTTTCAGCAAGACCACTGGATGAGAAAGAGCTCCTGAGGAGGCTTTTAGAGGAGAAGGAAGAGACTCCGAAGAGTGGAGAGGATAATGAGGATGCTCCTGAAGCTGCTGCTGAGGAAGAGCAGAAAGTTATTCTAAAGTCTATAGCTATTGAACAAAAAATAAAAGATGAATCTGAGGTGCTGAGAAAAGAAAGGGAGAAAAACAATCCCTTAGAAAATCAAGTGGCTGCCTACGCAGAAAGTTTCAAGCCTGCAGTGCAGGAACAAAAAGAGTATGGGGCTGGCGGGCAGTTTGGTGGTGATTATACTACAAATACACAAAATAATGCAGATTTATATGCATGGCAGGAAGAAACGCATAAATTGCATGAGCCAGATGATAAGGAAGCTCGAAAGAAGAGAGCTATTCTTTAGAAAGTAATGGCTTTGTTTGCACTTGAAGGGTATATTCTTTTTCTTCAAGGTCTGTTTTCTTTACTTTGTGATTCTGAAGAATTGTTTGGCAACCTTGCGGGTTCGCTTCTCCAAAGTTTCCTTTGTAGACCCCTTCGATAATGTATGCCAAGGCAAGTTCATCATTTTCTTTTGGTAAAACTTCATGAAGAGGGATTGTTCCTTCTGCTGGTTCTTTGCCGTTGACGAATCCAAGGATACCTAGAAAAGGGAGATGCTCTTGTGCACAGCTTAGTGGAAAGCCATCTATACTTTCGAGGAGAATACCTTCCCTTTTTTCTCTGGTTATGGTATCATAATATTTCACAAGAAGATAGTTTGGCTTGAGAGCCTTTGCTTTCAGTGCGCGATCCATGATTGCAAGTGCAGAGTTACATGGGATGATACATTCTTTCATGCTAGGATTGGGAAAAAGCTCTCTTTAAATAGTTATTTCTTTCTTCTTTTATGCAATCTAGGATTTTTCTTGTATAGGGTAAAGTAATAGATGAGCGCAAAGACTAATGCGAAGAAACCTGTAAATAATGCTATGATCAAAAGTATTATCCATGCCGTGTCTTTTTTCTTTATTGCATCAGCAAACATCCAAATCCAGAATATTAATGTAAGCACTCCAAGAATGATAAAAATGAACATCATGAAGAACATGAGTGATGCAAGGATAAACATATTTCTTTATTGACTTTATTGATTTATATAGTTTTTGTACTAATACACATGTACATTCTTGTCAATCTCTGACCAGTCTAAAATGGAGCCAGCATAATTCTTTGCATGGTAGCCTTGATGCTCTGCAAAGTGTGTGGCTTGTGCTGCTCTTCCTCCTGAGCGGCAATAGAATACAATATTGTCTTGTTTTGCCGGCTTCTTGAAGTGGTATTTCTTTTCAAATGAAGTCTCATCCATGCTTAGTGCTGCTGGGAGTTCAGGAAGAGGAATATTGTGTGCAGTAGGAATGATACCATAACTTAATTCTTCAGGCTGACGCACATCAATGAGTACATAATTCTCTTTATGATCAATAGCTTTTTTTAGTTCTTCTCTGCTGATGATTTGCATATGCTTAGGATTCTTCTTTTCTTTTTATAGTTTTTTATATTGTGGGAGCTGAGAAATTATTTCTTGAATTGCTTTGCTGTCTCCATTTTCAATGTGACTCAGCTGGCGTTTTGATTCCTGGATTTTTTCTGCTTCTGATTCTATCCTTTGCAAGATTTCTTCTGGGCTGAGAAATGTTAATGAAGGAATTATTTCTATATTATATTCTGTTGCCCCAAATACTTTTTTGAAGAGGTATTGTGTGCGTGCAACATGAAAATTTGAAGTGATAATAATAATATTTTTCCAGCCCTGCTTTTCTAAAAATTTTTTTGCAAAGAATGCATTGCCCAATGTTTCCTGTGAATTTTCTTCTTTGTAGAGGTGCTGTATGGATATGCCTTCTTGTATAAGGTAGTCAAACATTGCCTGGGCTTCTGTCTTGGGGGGTTTTATTTGCAGTCTTGCATGATTGCCTCCACAAAGAAGTATACGAGAAGCCAAGGCTTTCTTGTAGCAGTCCAGTCCTTTTTCCACTCGGGACTTCCCTATTGCAGTGAGTTCTCCACTTGCCGTGAGCCCTGCTCCAAGTATCAAAATACAGTCTTTTTGCACGCTGAAGGAAAGTTAAAAGAAGTTATAAGTGTTATGGACTTGCTAAAATCTTTTAAAGAGATGGAAATATGCTTTTTTATGGATAAAAAAGATTTTGTGTCTGCAGTGCTGTATTGTTCTACCCGACCAGAACAAGGGGAGTTTTATTTTCCTCGAGAGAGTTTAGAAATTCTAGGAATATTCTCCGATGTGCTTGTACACAGTATTGGAGGAAAAAAAGGGCCATTGTATACTTCTGGTGAAGTTGGAGGAGCTCATTTTTCCTCTCTTGTCTGGGAGCATTGGCAGTGGTACCGAACGAGAACAAAAAGAAGAACTGCTTTTCCTGAAGTGATTGATGACTTGCTTCGTGTTGAAAAATATACAAATGGCACTCTTTATTCTGGGATTATATTCCTGGCTTTGTGAAATGTTTGGATGGTGCTCATGGAGGAAAAGATGGATTATTCTCTGGTATTCTTTCTGTGCCACGAGTGTTAGGACAAGATGTTGCGTATCATGTGAGCAGAGAAGTGCTTCCTGCATGCAATACGTATGAGAAAGGCTGGCTCTGGAGGACAGGGAGAAAAATGCGACCTGCTTTGGAGCATGCTGTGCAGAGAAAGAAGAAACTTTATTTTTAGCTATCTCTGCGTTTTCACGCCTTTTCTTTCACAGTATTTGTAGACAGGACATTTTGAACAAAGGGGTGATACTGGAACACAGGTATTCTGGCCAAATGCGACGAGGATGTAATTGAGTTTGTTCCAATACTTTTGTGGAAGTTTTTTTCGTATTGCGAATTCTGTTTCTTCCGGATTTTTTGCTTTGAGATAGCCTAATCTATTTAAAATTCGCCAGTTGTGTACATCTACACAAACTCCTGGTTTGTCATAACCCTCAATGACTACTAAGTTTGCAGTCTTCCTTCCTACATTTGGAAATGTCAATAGTGTATCAATTTCGTCTGGAACTTTAGAGTTATATTCATTAATTAGTTTTTGAGAAATAATCTTTATGTTCTTTGCTTTGGTTTTGTAGAAGCCAGTGGGGTAGATGAGTTTTTCAATTTCTGCTTCTGATAATTTTATCATTTTCTCAGGAGTGTCTGCTTGTGCAAACAATCTCTCACATGCCTTTGCTGTGACTTCATCTTTTGTTCGTAATGAAAGTACTGTGCCTATCAATACTCTGTAGGGATCTTTTTTTGTCTGTGCTATTAATGTGATAATAGGCACTTTGTAATTCTTTACTTCTTTCTCGAGAATGTTGTACACTTTGAGGAGGGTTTCTGTGTTCATGTCAAAAAGAAATGAAAAAGAGTTCTTAAGAGTTTTGTATCAGCCTACAAAAATGGCAAAGGCAGCTGCGATGAGAAATGCTAGGGCTATAGTTATTGTTATGAGAATTCCCCAATTGAATACTCTTCTGTGAAAGTGATTGGTAAAAAATTTATCTTCTGAGTTATAGAGTGCATAGGCAACTACCTGGTATATCCAGAATGCAACATTGAGAACACCGAGCCAGCCAATGATATAAAAAATCCATTTCCAGCCTTTAATGGGGAATTCTTTTTTCTTCATCTCTTCTTTCATATCCTTTGTCTTTAAGTATTTATTGAAAATCTTTGGAAATTTCTGGGAAAAGTTTTTGAAGAGGATTTATTTGGAAGGGAATATGCTGGAGTCGCCAAATCTGGTATGGCAGGGTCTCAAAAGCCTCTCATAAGGGGTGAGAGGTCTGAGGAAACCATGATGCTCCCTAGCATTTCTGGGTTCAAATCCCAGCTCCAGCGACATACTACTCTGAAGCATATAAAGTTTGCGAAAGCAGGAAAAGTTTATAATTTGCCTTTATTTTCTTTTCTCTATGCAAAGAAAAACTCTTCGGTATTTGTTTTTGATTATTGGAATTATTGGATTGGTTCTTTCTTTGTATTTAGTGAAGCATCATTATATTCCTGAGCCAGCATTCTGTGATGTGAATGCTTTGATTTCCTGCTCCACGGTGAACACCAGCATGTACTCAGAAATTTATCATGTGCCTGTTGCATTCTTTGGAGTCGTTTGGTTTTTAGGATTGATTGGATTTAGTTTTCTTCTAAAAAAGAGAAAATATGAAATGCCTTTTTTTGTCTGGTGTTCTTTAGGCTTGCTTTCTCTGATTTATTTCATTTATGGGGAAATTGTTTTGGAAGCCATTTGCCTCTGGTGCACGAGTGTACATGTTTTGGTTTTAGTCACTTTTATTTTAGCAATAGTTTTATATAGAAAAATGCATTCTGCTTTGTAGAGGTGTTTGTATGGCTGTGAAAAAGAAAATGGTGAAGAAGAAGGAAACGAAGATGGTGTGCAAGGGCAATATCTGCAAAGTAAAGCTGGCTTAGAGTACAGAAATTCTTATTAATGCTCTGTTTATTCCTTTTTCGATGGATTATTTTGGAAAAGATGCTCTTGTTGTGGTGAATACTTCCTTTGTTCCTCTTTTTCTTGATGGGATGGCTCCCTTTGAGCAAAGCTCTGCATCGCTTCAGACTTTTTGGAGAAGGCTAGAGAGAATTGGAGAATCTTCTAGTCTTCGTTTTGTTGCTCTGTTTTATAGTGATTCTCGCTATGGGGATAGTCTCTTTTTTTATGATTTTTTTAGTGATGCGCCAAGTCCTTTTCACTCTTATATTTCCACTACTGGCAGATTAGAAGATGGCAGAAGACTTTCTACTGCTCTGGAAGATATTTTCGAGGAATGCAAAAATGCCTATCCTCTACGTTTGATCATTGAATTCTCTCCTAGCACAATCTATCGAGACGAACTTGATGAGTTGGTTTGTAGACATAGCATACATAGTAAGCTTGATATTGAACCTTTTTCCCTTGGAGAGAATTGCAAGAAAGCTTGGGAAGATCTTACGGATTATGTAGATAAGGAAATTATTAGAAAAATTAAATAAGTTTAGAATGGTTTATACTTTTTCAAGCAGATAGCTGCGTACATGAGGATTGATAAAATTTTCTGGGAGTTTTTTTGCGGGAAACCATTTCCATTCAGAGAATTTTTCCGGCTCCATAAGCTTTGGGCTTTGCATTGTTGTACAGAGAAATGCAGGAACCAGGTCTCCTTCTTTTGCACCTGGAAAAGTTCCTAGATATTTTGTGATTTGAAAGTCTGTGATATTAATTTCTTCTGCTACTTCTCTTCTTAAAGTTTGTTCTATGGTTTCTCCTGCATCACATCTTCCCCCTGGAAAGGTCCAGACAGAGATTGCTTTCCATTTGTCAGGAGTGTAATGCCTTAATCCTGAAAGAACTTTTCCTTCTTTGAGAAATACTGCTGTTGGACAAGTCTTTTCTGTTCCTTTCTGTGCGAGGATATTCATTGTTTTTAGGGAAGTGTGGTTCTTAATAAGTGTTTCTTTTAGTAGGGAAATATGAGGCACTTCTAGAAACCCAAGTCTTTTCTAGTATATTTTTTCGTTTGAATGTTTTGTTCAAAATCTGATAGTCTTTTATGTGTCTTTGCAATGGATTCTGCTAATTCTATGTCATTCATTTCTTTTGGGGGAGTATAGAAGTTTATAAAATTGTGCTATGGGTGTGTATCTCTTTAAACTTTAAAGTTTATTCCTAGAAAATATTTATAAATCCTTTAGGTAACAATATTTTATGGCCTATGCTGTCTATCATTCAGAATCATTTGATAAACTGCTGAATAAGTACCCCAAAGAATTTCAGGATTGGATGGAAAAGATTGAGGATCAACTTTTTGAGAATCCTTATGTTGGTGATTCTATACGAGTTCCTTGGTTAAGGGAAAAGAAACATCATAAGATCCGAGTTTATTATCTTATTTATGATGATATGAAAGCTGTGTATCTCGTGGCAATAAGTGAAAAGAAGGATCAACAAAGAGTCATTAATACTCTTTTTTTACTTTTGAACAATTTTGGGCAGGAAATAAAGGACATTCTTAAGAATCAGAAAATTACCTAACTTTTTTTATTCTTCCAGCCTTAATATCGGCAAGGCTATTCATGAACTGATGCAGTACATCCATATCAATTTGTGCCTGCTTTTTTAGAGTTTCATATTCTCTTTTCGGGATGGTTATTGTTTCCATGGTTTTTCTATAAGTTTTAAAGTTTATATAAGATATAAAGTTTTCTCTTTTCGCATCCATAGCTTTATAAAGGAGCTCTTCGGCAAAAGAGCTATGGCAACGATAAAAGTGCGAGGATATGATATTCCTCAGTTTGATATGAAGCAGGCTTCCAACAGAAAGGCAGTGCAGCTGAAGAATATGATTACTGCTCAGCTGAAAAAGCTGGGTGTGGAAGAAGATTCTATTTCTTTCAAAGATGAGGCTATGGTGATTAAGCGAGCTGCTGCTTCTGTGAGCTGGTATATGGACTGGCAGAATCTTTACTATTCCTATACTTCTTTGCGCTACATAGAGAACCTGCATGTTATTCTACAGGTGATTGAACACGAAGTCAATGCTGTGCTTTCTGGCGAGAAAACGCGAGAGGAATGTATTGCTGTGTTCAATGAGGATAAGGATGTGGAAGTGCAGAGGAAAGAGGCACGAGCGCTGTTAGGGGTTTCTCATGATAGTTTTGATTTTGATATGATTACAAAGAAGTACAAGGATCTTTCTAAGGCACATCATCCGGATATGGGCGGGGATTTGGAGACCTTTCAGAAGATTAATATTGCACACAAGACCCTGAAGAAAGAGCTGTTGGGGTAGAATGAAATATACCTGTTTGGAAGAGGAACATAAAATTATTTTGATATGCGATTTCTTATTTCTTTAATTTTTATTTCATTTATTTGATACAATATCTCTTTGCATGTAACCAGAAACTTTGGTGCATTTTCAACCATAGTATGATATGTTACCTCAGAAATATTCTTATCTGTATAATATTGGGTATCAATTCTTGCTTTCATAGATTTCTTCAATAATTCTCTCTCCTTTTGGCCAAAATAATCTTTTAATATCTCTTCCATAAACGTAATTGTACAAGAATGAATCTCACATTTTATTCCTATTTTCATAAGAATGGCATATACCGCAAAATACATCGAATAATAAAGGGAAGAAATTCTCCAATCCCTATGTGCTTCTAAAAGAGATGAAGCTTGGAGTGCATCTTCTGCTTTTTGTATGTATGCTTTTGCTAAATCATCATTTGGTTCTATTATTTCAATACCATTTTTCTGTTTTAAACACCATTCAATGTTATTCATGGAGCATATCCTCAGTAAATGTTTCGAAGTTTTTTAGAAGGATATGGTTTTTTATTGCTTCTTTGAAAAGTATATCTTTTTCTATCTTGTTGTATATCTTTAGATTTATATCAACATTATAAATTAGTTCTATTTTTGTTATTTCTTTTTCATTGCAAGTTCCTATGATGAGGATGTCTATATCTGAATCCTTTTTGGCTATGCCTTTCGCATAACTGCCAAATAGCAATGCAGTTCCTTGAATGTGTTTTTGTATCTTTTCTGCTACTTCTTTTATAAGAGGGTATTTTTTGTAAAAGTCTATTGTTCTCAAGTGTTCTATTGCAAGAATAAAATGCTTGAGTATTTCTTTGTTTTCTTTATTGAGGGAATATTTTTTATTTTTTCCTTCTGTTACACTTCGCAGGATATGTTCTTTTTCAAGAATATTTAAGTAGTTTGAAACTGTTTTTTGGTTTAATCCTTTCTTTTGGGAAATAAAACTGCCTGTATAGGCTCCTGCATAGTCTCTTAGGAATTCTTCCATGATTAAAGAGTTAAGTATCATTTTACTTATATGAGTAATATGTTACTTATAAGGCTTTCCTTTTGTAGGCTTTCTCGTGTCTTTTTATTCCTATAACCTGGCCTAAACTTGATCGATTATATTAAATGCACCCCAATTGTCCTTTTTTATTCATCCTTTTTCAATCTCATTCCTGTTTAAAAGTATCGAAATTGCAGACCATGTGTAGGCTAGGGACATTTGTCTCTGTCCTATACAAAGAATGAATAAAAGTTAAACTTTTAAATTCGAAGCTATTCTCTCTTTTTATGAAAGAAGGCGGAGAAGGTGGAGCAAATACACTCTCAGGATTGAAATTTGAAGGCAGAGCTGATCTTATTGCTTCTTTTCAAAACTTAAAAGGCTATAAGGTTGTTGAAAGAAAAACTGAGAATAATATTTGGCATCAACTCTTCTTCAAGGATAAGGAAGTAGCCCGTGTCTACAAGAAATATAGTTTTTACAAAATATTCTTAGAAGAGTACCAAGTGGATTGGAAGAAACATTTATCTACCCAGCTACTCCCGGATCAAGCTTTGTTTATCATTCAGACAAATAGACTTTATATTATTGAAATGAAGTTTCAGCAAAAATCTGGTTCAGTTGATGAGAAACTCCAAACATGTGAATACAAAAGGCAACAATATCAAAGGCTTGTTATGGAAACAGGCATTAAGGTAGAGTACTGTTATATTTTAAATGAATGGTTTGACCAATCTAAATATGATGATGTAAAAGAGTTCATTAAGTTGGCAGGATGTGACTATTTTATTAAGAATCTTCCTTTCAAGATATTGGGTTTGCCAGAACCAGAAGTAGATTAGTAATTCGTAATAACTACTTCAGTTATTTTCCCTCTTTCATTTCCATTGCAATTAATCATCCTTGTTGCTCTAACTTTATTAATATGAAAACTCTTATAAATATCTGTAATGAATTCTGTGTCACTATTTGATAACATAACTTTGCAGCCTTTTTTATTTAATTGTGAGAAGACTTTTTGCAGTTTTATTTGTTCTTTCTCTAAGAAGTTTCCTTGGGTATACGCTGTAAAACTTGTTCCCTTCTTTAATGGATAATATGGAGGGTCAAGGTATACAAAATCACCTTTCTTTGCAAGGTTTAAAACTTTTTCAAAAGAGGAACATTTTAGGCTTGCCTTCTTTAATAACGATGAAATCTCAGTTATATCCTCCTTAGGAACTATGAGAGGGTTCTTGTAATCTCCCATGGGGACATTAAAAATACCTTTAGAATTTACTCGATATAAACCATTAAAACAAGTTCTATTTAGGTAGATAAATCTTGCAGCTCTTTCAAGTTTGTTCATTTCTCCTAAACTTTTGGATCTAATTTGGTAAAAATACTCCTTATTGTGTTTATCTTTGTGTTCTTGTAAATCTTTTAGAAGCTCTTGTGGATTTTGTTTTATTGTATTATAGCAATTAATCAATTCTTTATTAATATCAAATAAAAATGCTTCTTTAGGAGAATAATTTTTTAGTATGTGAAAGGCAACGGCACCACCTCCAACAAAAGGCTCAAAATATCTTTCAAATTTGCTTGGGAAAAACTTCTCAAACTGGCCAATGAGTTGTTTCTTTCCTCCAGCCCATTTTACAAAGGAAGGGATATTATTTTTCATTGTCTCCTCTCCAAATACACCACTTACACTCTTCAGTGGATTCAGGTTCTTCTCCTTTAAGTATTTTTATTGCTTCAATAAACACTTTCTCACCATCTTTCGCATTTGTCTTCATCTTCACGATATCTGTATTAAAGATAATTTCTCCTGTCTCTAAAACTTTATTTGGATGATAAAAGAGCAAATAGGTATAATCTTCTGTTTCATAGGCATTCTTTCGTAAAAGAAAATTATAGAGGTTCATCTGCGCCTGATAATGTTCAGGTGTATCTTCTTTTAATGGGAATCCTCTTGTTTTGTAATCCAAAACTACTAGTTTTTTTCCTTTCACAAGAATATTGTCTATTGCTCCATGCAGAACTATTCCTGTTTTTTCTTCTGTGTAGGATATGCCTTTGAAGTTATTTCTCCAGACTTTGAGGAGTTCTTCATCATCAAAGAGTTTGTAGCCTTGGAGGGATTGTAATTCTGGAGGAAGTTCTCCTTTCTTCATGAATCTGTCAAAATGTTCTTTGAGAATTTTATCCATGCCTGAAGGTAATGAAGGAAAAGCACCAGAGGGTCTTTTTATTCCTTTGATTATACTGAGCCAGAAGCATTTAGGGCATTCTGAGAAAAGGTTAATGCTGGAGGGAGAGAGTTTGATTGCTTTCACTTTTGTGTTTAGGGTGTAATTGTTTATAAAGTCTGCGGGGGCGTGCCGTGTGTCAGGCTAGATTAAATTCTTAAAGAATAAAATTATAAAAAAGTGATTATCCATTAGGGATAGAGGAAAAATGTCAAAAACAGATGAATATAAAGGAATATCTGATTCTTTTGAAACAGGATTTGAGACATATTCGGATAAAGAATTGGTTCATAAATATAAATCAACTAACAATGAGTGTGGAAGACAGGACATTGCCTTAGAAATGAGTAGAAGGCTTAAACAAGAAGTAGAAGAATTTAATGTTGGTTCTTCAAAACAATCAGAAGTCATGATCAACTTAACAAGGTGGATTATGTGGTTAACAATTGTTATGGGTATATTTGGTTTGATTCAATTAGCTATTTTAATCATGCAGACTTTTTTGACAAACAACACTTAACCAAAAACTTCTCTACTGTAATGTCCGGATATTTTTTCGTGTTTTTAAATATTTCATTTTTCTGTCCTTTTCCAAAATAAATCAAACAGGTTTGGTAATTTTGTTATGAACGCCGAATTTGGCGTTTCATAATGGTCTATGTCCAAAGCTGTTGT
>JACRKH010000058.1 GCA_016235495.1 Candidatus Woesearchaeota archaeon | reverse complement strand
TAATTGAGTTTTTCTTAGAATCTTTATTAGTCTACAAATACCATTTATAGCCTGTAAAATTTAATCTGTGTATAGCCCAATATTTTCCATTATAAGAAAGTTCATTGAGTCCACAATTTGATTGGTCACATAGCTCCATAACATATTCTGCGGGTGTTTTAAAAAGAAAAGCAAGTATTGCCTTAACACTGCCGCTGTGGCCACAAATAAGGATATTCTCTTCTAAAGAATGATTTTCTAAAACTTTCTGAAACCCTAAAGAAACTCTACTGAGAAAAACATCTAATTTTTCTCCATTTGGAAAAGCAAAATTCCCCTTTTCTTCCATCCATTGTTTGCGTAAATGAGAATGTAAACCAAAAACTTCTTTCCATTTCTTTCCTTCATATTCACCAAAGTCTCTTTCATTAAACTCTGAAAATGATTTACATGCAACCTTCTTTTTCTGCAATTTAGCGACATACATAGCAGTTTCCTTACTTCTTTGAAGTCCAGAACTATAAATTGCATCGAGAGGAAACTGCGCAAGATATCTCCCAAGAAGTTCTGCTTGTTTCTTTCCTTCCTCACTTAGGGGTTGTTCAGTTCTACTTATCAGAAACTGTTCTTTATTCCCTTCTATTTGTCCATGTCGAGCAAGAAAAAGTCTCATAAATATTCTCCCAGAATTTCACTGGATCTATCAGAAAGCTGAAGATGCCTTATCAGATGATAGTTTAAGGGTTTTTCTGAATATGCATCCAGAGCATCTTTGAAAGAGAAGGAAGCTTTTTCCGCGAGAGCATGTCCTTGTTCAAATTGGAGTTGAATACATTTTAGAAGCGCAAGACGAAACTCTATACCCCACTCTTTATCATTATGAAGATAATGTTTGAACTTTTCAATTCTTTTCTTTTTGTATTTTTCGTGAGCCAATTCCTCTTTTTGACAAGCTTGTTCTAAAGTTGGTGTTCGTATTTGTAATTGGAATGGCACATTTTCTATATGAAGATTAATATCGAGAGAACGATAAAGGGTCGGATCTCTATCAAGGGAATCAAAAACTCTCCAGTAGGGAGAAAAACCATCACTTAGAAGTTCTTCAAGAAGCTCATAGCAATTATCTATAGTCGGAACAAGAGAACGAAATCCTAAAAAATCATTCACTTGATTTAGATCTCTTTTTCTGCTACAAAGCATACTAAAGAGCATACTCTCTGGAGATTTTATCCTGCTCACAACATTTGTCTGAGAAAAATCTTTTAATATTTCTCCTATAAATGCCTGTGCTATTATGGCAGAATCTCTTACAGGTTTTAAGGAATGATTCATTCGAAAGGCTTCAATAATAAAATTTAAATCTTCAATACTCTCAAGTTGAAGCAGGGTTTGTTTGATTTCTTCTTTGTCCATATGCTTGTAGTTCCTTGATTATCCCTTTTGGAATATCTTTTGTCATTATATCACTCATTTTTATCCATGTATAAGAGGAAAGTTCTGCATTCAAAAGAAGGGTTTGTTTTTGCTGAAAAAAACATAAGAAAGTAATCCCTATGACATGAGCATCAGATGCAACAAAATCCCAAACGGTGTTTACTTCATTCACAATTATTTCTAGATTTGTTTCTTCTTTGACTTCTCTGCGTATTGCATCCTTGAGATCTTCTCCATACTCTACATGACCTCCAGGAAGCGTCCATTGAAAAGCTCCATGAGTATCTTCTGCTCTTTGGACTATAAGAAACTCATCTTTACAAACAATGAATGCTTTTACAACAACATCAAAATTCTTCATTTTGGAAACCTCTTTTCTAAAGTGGGATCTTCCCAGGGATCACCTAAGCGGATAAGAAATGCTTCTTGTTTTGTTTCAGGGAAACAAATCTTATGTGCATTCACTTCAACCTTATCCCCTTTTCTGAGGAGAAGTTTGTGTCCTATTTGATAAGATAGGAGTAGTTTTCCATCATGTAAAAGATAAGTTGATGGAGTAAACGCAGCATCAAATTCTTCTGCAACTTCTCCTTGTACAAGGACTTGTCCCTGATATTCTACTTTTTGAGGGAAAGGAGGCATATCCTCTTGTGAATATAAAGGAAAGATGTCTATAACATGCTTTCCTAAGCAAAATAATTTTTGATGTATTCTCCCATAGCGTATAAATTGATACTGAGGAATCTTTGTAAGCTCCCTTATTCTTTCAACCGCTTTTTGTACATGTTTTCTCCCATAAATTGCTATATCAACATCATTGCCATTTTTTTGTGTAAATAGTGGACTTCCTGTAATTCTAGTTGCCTCTTTTGGAATCTCTAAACAAAAACATGCTTCTTCAAGTATTTTTTCTAATTCTAAGCTAATATCCCATTGTGGAAGATAACTTTGCATTACAGCCCTATCTGGAATTGCAGTAACTTTCCCAAAGAGAGGATCCTCATAAATATAATGTGCATATTTTTTGAGACAATCAAAATATGCCCTTCGAGAAGTAAAATGCCAAACAGGAGTAATTTTTGCATAAGATCTTTCTTTTATTGCTGTTCTTTTGATATGAGGCACAGTTTGCAATTCTTCTTCCCAAGGAATGTATACGATAAGACCCAAGGATATTCCTACAGGATGCATATTCCCTATACTAGTAAAGATACATCCATCTTCTGTTTCCAGCATGGTTTGATCTGAATATCCCATATGAGATATTGCTATGAGGGTAATATATAAGTTTAATCTTTGATAATAAGGGAGAACAAGAACAACCTTTTAGTTGAGCAATATACAAAACCAAATACTTATAAGGGAGTTTGTGCCTATAGAGTAGTATGATAAGGAAGAGTCTAGGCAAAGGATTAGGAGCTTTAATTTTGGGTCTTGGTCTTGCTCAGGAAGCACAGGCGACAGAGGTGGGGAAGGATGCAAGTTATGCTAATCTTACCCGTGCTGAAACTTTACAGATTCTTGCAGGAAAAGCAGAGAGAGTCTACTATCAATCATTTGATAAGGAAGTAAGAAACTATAATGGTGCTGTTCTTGTGCTTACAACAGACCTATGTTCTTCTGGGAGAGAAGAAATAATTGATAGGAATATGGAATTTGTTTATTCGCAACTTATTGACAAGTTTGCTGATGCAAAAGTCAATGGTTTGCCAATAAAGTTTACATGGTTTAATACCTGTGGACGGAGTGGAGCTGACCTTTTAGGAATTTTAGGTTTAGAAACGCATATGTACCTGGATGGAAAGAAGATTGATGTGAGAAAAGGTGGGCCTGTAAATGAAGAAGGGATTGAAACTGCGTTTCAAAATATGTCTATTTGGGTGAACTATGACCTCCTTAATATTAAAGATTTGGGGGATAATAATTTAGTTGTTCTATATAAAAATGGAAGCCAATTAAAGCCTTACACCTTATC
>JACRKH010000057.1 GCA_016235495.1 Candidatus Woesearchaeota archaeon | reverse complement strand
TTCCCTAAAATTTCTTGTAATTTTATCACAAATTTTATAATACTAAACTGCTTTTTACTCATGGCTCTACCACCTCTTTTTTTGCCTCAATCATTAAAAGAAGGCGTAGGGCCTTTATATTTTGAGGATGTCAGGAAAGCCAGGCGACCATAACATATATAAAGGGGCTTTACTTATTCCTACTTGGAGAGAGAAGAGAACGGAAAGTGGCTGAATTCTCTAAGAAACATATGAAATTGAAGCCATTACTGCCCAGCTTAAGGGAAAAGAAAAGGTATATTGCCTTTGAGGTTCAGACAGAAAGTGAATTAAGCTTGGCGGAGGCGCGAGAGAGTATCGAGGCGACGATGCATGGGTTCCTAGGTGATTTAGGAATGGCCAGAGCAGGTGTTCTTTTTCTCAAGGATTGGAAACAACAAAGAGGTATCATTCGTGTGAATACCAAGCATGTTGATGACGTAAAGGCAGCATTTGCCTTAGTGCAGGAAGTTGCAAAGCATAAAGCAAAGGTGCAAAGCTTAGCAGTCTCCGGTGCAATAGGAAAAATAAGAGAATCATACTTTTAAAGGAGGATTTTAAAAAATGGAAGGAACACATCAAATGATGGGATATGACCGAGCAAGCACTATGTTCAGTCCCGATGGAAGGTTATTACAAGTTGAATATGCAAAGGAAGCAGTGAAGCAGGGATCACCTGCAATTGGCGTGGTGTGCAAGGATGGCGTTATTCTCGTTGCAGACAAAAGGATTGCAGATAAATTAGTTGTTGCTGAAGCTGTAGAGAAAATATTTCAGGTTGACAAGCATATGGGTGCAACTGCAACTGGCTATATTATGGATGGAAGAATTCTGATTGAACGAGCGCAATTGATTGCACAACAGCATCAGATTACGTATTCTGTTCCTATGGATACTGTTGCATTGGTGAAGGAAATTTCTGATATCAAACAATCTTATACCCAATATGGCGGGGCACGTCCTTTTGGAGTCTCTATCTTATTTGTGGGTATTGATGATGAAAGACCTGTGCTTTATGTGACTGAACCTACGGGCATTTTCTTTGAATACAAAGCAACTGCATTAGGAGAAGGCTCAGAAGCAATCAAAGATTTGCTGCAAAAAGAATATTCAGAAAATATGAGCATGGATGATGGGATCAAGCTTTGTGTGCGTGCTTTGAAAGCAGTGCTTGGAAAAGAGTTTGATGCACGAAGAATTGATGGTGCTTATGTTGATATCAAAGACAAAACTTACAAAGTTATTGATAAGAAGAAGTTTAAGGTATAAAAATGGTACGAGTAGATCAATCAATCATAGCACGTTTGAAGAAAGAAGGAGAAGTTTTTGAGGTCTTGGTAGATTGTGATAAAGCTCTTGCTTTCCGAGAAGGAAAAGTAAAAAGTCTTTCTGAAGTTCTGGCTTCCAAAGGAATCTACAAGGATGCGAAAAAGGGAGACAAGGCTTCTGAGAAGGATATGAAAAGATTGTTTAAGACTGATGATGAAGATGACATTGCTGCGATAATTATTCGAAAGGGTGAAATTCAGCTCACGACTGAGCATAAAAATACTCTGCGTGAAGCGAAAAAGAAACAGATTGTTGCCTTTTTACATCAGCATGCAGTTGATGCAAAAACAGGTTTACCATTTCCTCCACAGAGAATTGAAATGCTGATGGAAGAAGCAAAGGTAAAGATTGATGAGTTTGCAACGGTTGAGGCGCAGGTGCAGAATGTTTTACATCTTTTGCGGCCAATTGTTCCCATCAAGATAGAAACCAGAGAAATTGAAGTTTCTATTCCTGCAAAATATGCTGGACCTTCTTTTTCCAGTTTGAAAAGGCTGGCAAAAATTGTGAAAGAAGGCTGGCAAGATGATGGCAGTCTCTTGGCTGTCATTGAGATACCTGCAGGAATACAAGAAGAAATAGAAAATGAGCTTAACAGAATCACCAAAGGTGAGGTTGAGCTTCGAATACTAAACAAAAAATAAGGAGAATATACAAAATGAGTAAATTATTAGTAGAAGAAAAGAAGATTGTTCTTCCCGGCGAAGTTATCGCTGAAGGAATGGATTTTCTTCCAGGAAAAGGAGCGTTTAGAGAGGGAGACAATTTGGTTTCCTCTAAGCTTGGCCTATTGAACATGAATGGAAGAGTAGTACATATTATTCCATTGAGCGGAAGATATGTCCCAAAAAGGGATGATGTGGTTATTGGCTATGTCAAAGATATGTCTTACAGCTCTTGGTTTGTTGATGTAGGATATGCTTATGAAGCATCTCTTTCGCTCAAAGACGCAACAGCAGATTTTATCGAGAGAGGTTCAAGCCTCAGCGATTACTTTGCTGTAGGAGAAGTTATTCTTACAAGAATTAGCAATGTGACCCGAGAAGGAAACATTGATTTAACCATGAAAGCCCCGGGCTTAAGGAAGCTTCAGGGAGGAAAAATTGTTGATATCACTCCTTCCAAGATTCCACGAGTTGTGGGGAAACAAGGAAGTATGATTTCTTTGATTAAAGATAAGACTGGCTGCACTATTTTTGCAGGACAGAATGGAAGGGTTTGGATTCGAGGTTCAAGTCCTGAAGCTGAAAAACTTGCAACTGATGCAATCTTATTGATTGAAGAGCATTCTCACACCTCTGGTTTGACAGACAGGGTTGCTGCATTCCTTGAACAACATGCTATGGAGATAAAAAAATGAAATACAGCAAAAGAAATGATGGAAGAAAGTTTGATGAATGTAGACCTATGAAAGCTGAGGTTGGTGTTGTGAAAAATGCTATTGGATCTGCAAAGTTTCAAATAGGAAAAACTGTTGCTGTTGCTGCAGTGTATGGGCCTAAAGATCTTTTCCCAAAGTTCTTGCAAAAACCTAACACCGCACGACTCCGATGCAATTATAACATGATGGCTTTTTCCGGCTCTGGTGAAAGAGTTCGACCTGGAACAAACAGACGAAGCAAAGAAATCAGTATGGTTGTTGAGAAGGCATTTGAACCTGTATTAGATTTGAGCGAGTTTCCAAAGGCAGTTGTTGATGTGTATATTGAGCTAATACAAACTGATGCTGGAACACGATGCGCAGGCATCTGCGCTGCGTCTCTTGCACTTGCTGATGCAGGATTTGACATGAAAGATCTTGTCTGTGCTGTGTCCTGCGGTCTTGTAGGAGATCAAGTTGTTGTTGACCTGGATAAATCAGAAGAAGATTTTGAGGGCGGTGCAGTAGATATTCCTATTGCTGTGCTTCCACGAACTGGAGAAATTACTTTGCTTCAGCTTGATGGAGAAATAAGCAAAGAAGATTTGCACAAAGCAATACAACAAGGGAAAGCTGCCTGCCAGAAAATTTATGCAGTACAACAAGCTGCACTTCGAGCAAAATATGGCCAGGAGGCAAAACAATGATATCAAGAGAATATATTGAATCACTCATCACCCAGCACACACGTGTGGATGGAAGAAAGTTTGATGAATACAGAAAGATTGAAATAGAGTATGGCATCTCTGCAAAGTCAGCTGAAGGTTCTGCTCGTGTGAAGATCGGAAACACTGAGGTTGTTGCAGGAGTGAAGATGGAATTAGGAACACCATTCCCAGATAAACCTGATGAGGGTTCTATTATGGTAAATGTGGAGCTTCTTCCTTTATCGTCTCCATTCTTTGAATCAGGGCCACCAAGCATTGATGCTATTGAACTCTCTCGGGTCACCGATAGAGGCATCAGAGAAAGCAAAGCATTGGACTTCAAAAAACTCTGTGTCAGAAAAGGAGAAAAGGTTTGGCTGCTGTTCATTGATATCTATCCTATCAATACAGATGGGAATTTGTTTGATGCATGCAACCTTGTTGCTTTAGCAGCAATCCGAGATGCAGTTTTTCCAAAGATAGTTGATGATAAAATTGACTATCACGAGAAAACAAAGACAAAGGTTCCTTTGACAAAGCTTCCTCTTGCCTGCACTGTATGGAAGGTGGGAGATACTTTCCTTGTCGACCCTAGTGAAGCAGAAGAGCGTGCGGCAAATGCAAGGTTAAGTGTTGTTTTTACTGAAGATGGAAAGATTTGTGCAATGCAAAAAGGCGGAGACTTTCCTCTTACTGAAGAAGAAATCATGGAAGCTGTGCATCTTGCAGAGAAAAAAACAAAAGAACTTAGGAGGCATTTTACATGAGTATATCCAAAAATGACTATACAAAGTATGAGCGGGCAAGAATCATTGGGGCTCGTGCACTGCAGATAGCTATGGGTGCGCCTATTCTTCTTAAGCTTAAGAAAGATGAACTTGAGAAGCTGCGGTTTAATCCTATAAACATTGCAAAGAGAGAGTTTGAAGAAGGAGTCCTTCCTCTTACCATTAAGAAACCTTTGCCGGCTAAATCTAAAAAATAATTTTTATTTCCTTTTTATCTTTTTCTTTAATTGCTCCAAGTGTGATGGGAAAAAGCTTGTTTTCTCTCCCCATTTGTTGAAGTATGTGATGTCCCTTGGATCTTCTCTTAATGAAGGAGTTTTTGTTTCTTCAGAATATCCTATAGTAAGAATTATTTCTGGGTCCATTTCTTCAGGTATGCTGAGTATGCGCTGAACTGCTTCATTGTCGAAGGATCCAACCCAACAGCTTCCAAGACCTTGATCATATGCTGCGAGCATGATTCCCATGGCAACATTTGCACAGTTCTGTATGCTGTACATTCTTCCCAATTTCCCATAATGTGTTTTGACATCTTCATGGTCATTGCAGATAACAATGTGCACTGGCGCTTCACTCATCCATGACTGCTGTAAACATGCATCTGCAAGCTCTTGTTTCTTTTCTTTGTCTGTGACAATGATGAATTTCCAGTTCTGCAAATTTCCTGAAGAGGGTGCATAGCCTGCAAGGTCGAGAACTTCTGCAATCACAGAAAGAGGCACTTCTTTGTCTTGGTAGCGACGAATAGATCTGCGACCAAGGAAAACATTTTTGAACTGCATGAGCTTCTTTAAGGGTAGAAGGTTTATAAATTTACTGGGTCAGCTACCCTTAATCTCTCTGCACAAGAGGTTTTGGATTCTTTTGGTATTTATGGTTTGGACATTTGGCACGCCCCCGCGCGAAGTTTATAAATAGATTCCTCTGAGATGTGATTATGCAACGTACGGTGAGTTTAGTTCTAAAGAAAAAGAGTGCTTTGTGCAAAACAATTTTTTTATATAATCAGATTGTAAATGAACATGTTCAATATAGTTTGGCACATAAAACCTTATCAAAAAATCACTTGCATCATTCTTTGTACAAGGAATTAAGGAGAAAATATCCTCAGTTTCCCTCCGCATTGATTCAATGTGCACGAGATCAAGCTGTAGAGATGTTAAAAGGAAATAAAAGGAATACTTGCACGAAAAAGCGCCTGGACTCTTCTATTCGCTTTGACCAGCGAACGATGAAAGTTCTTTTAGAGTCTGGAGAGCTACAATTAAGTACAGTAAAAGGAAGAAAGAAATACAAAATAAAGGTGCCAGAGAATTTCAAAAAATATTTTTTGTGGAAAGTGAAGTCCTTAAATTTAGGTACGGCAAAGAAACACATGATTGTAAAGATTATTGTAGATGGGAAAGTTCCAGAACAAAGTGGATTTTCTGAAGTGTTAGGGATTGATTTGGGGCTGAGAAATTTTGCTGCATTGAGTAATGGACAGCTCATTTCCAGCAAAGAAATCAATCGTGTGAAAAGAATATATGCTCATGTTCGAAAAGTGTTGCAGTCCAAAGGCACTCGTTCAGCAAAGAGGAAATTACAATCTTTGACTGGGCGAGAGAGACGGTTTATGATGGGCTGGAACCATAGACTTACAAAAGATGTTGCATCGCTTCCTTATGGTGCATTTGCATTAGAAGATTTGAGAGGTATTCGCAATGGAAGAAAAGGAAAAGTGTTTAATAGAAAGAGAAGTAACTGGGCATATGCACAGTTCAGAAATTTTTTGCAGTACAAAGCAGAGGAACAGGGAAAGTTTGTTATCCTTGTTGATCCAAGATACACTTCCCAGCAATGCAAAAACTGTTTATACATAGACAAAAATAATAGAAAAGGAAAAAACTTTCATTGCATACAATGCAACTTTCAATCGGATGCGGATATCAAT
>JACRKH010000001.1 GCA_016235495.1 Candidatus Woesearchaeota archaeon | reverse complement strand
GTGACAATGATCTAGAAAACTTCAGATTCAGATATAACCATTGCAGAAAACACCAAAGTTTGCAATGGAAGACACCATCTGAAGTTTTTCATGAGCCAGCAAGAAATCTTATCTGGTGACATATGTCACCGGACTACACACTAATAATTGTCAGAACTCTTCCAAATCAACAGTAACTTCTTTAATATAACCCCTCTTTCTCAGCCAATCTACCTGTGAAGGTCTATACTTGTAAATAACATCACCTTTATCATCACCGCCATACTCCCATGGTTCAACAAGAACAATATCATTCTCACGCACCCACAAATTTCTCTTCATACTTCCAGGAATTCTGCACACACGAATCTTTCCATCATAGCAGCGAACACGCATTCTTCCATTTCCTAAGCGAGACTCAATAAGCCCAATGCTCTGCTTTCCTCGAGGGAGTTTTACCCTCTGGATTTCCATTTGCTGCTTCTGTAAGAGAAGTTCTTCTTCCTTTTTCTTATTCATGCATAAAAATAAAGAAATCCTATATATAAAGCTTCCTTTAAAGAAAATCAACGAGAAAAGTTCTCAATCTTCGCCAGCAATGCATCCGCATCATGAATCTGACTCAACTCTGCACGTAAAACACTGCTTCCTCTATACCCCTTGCTGAATCGTATAAAAACTTGCTTGATAAGATTCGCATCATAAACATCATATTTTTGCAATAAAAAAATATATCTCTTCAATAATTGCATTTTCTCCTCGAAAGAAACATCAGGAAGAACTTCACCTGTCTGTAAATAATGTAAAGTCTTTTTGAAAAAAAAAGGATCCTTCATTGCTGCACGGCCAATCATCACATAATCACAGCCAGTCTCATCCATCATACGCTTCACATCTTCTGGCTTTTGTATATCTCCATTGCCAATAACAGGAATAGAAACAATTTCTTTTATTTTTTTAATATAACTCCAGTCAGCATGCCCAGAATATCCTTGTTTCTGTGTTCGAGGATGCACCGCAATTGCACAGCAGCCTTCATCTTCAGCAATTTTTGCAACTTCCAAAGCAACAATATGTTCTTCATCTATTCCCAATCGTATCTTGCAAGAAATAGGAGTATCTAAAGTATTCAATCTTCGTAAAATCATTCGTATTTTTTCTGGATCTCTCAAAAGAGCAGACCCGCCACCACAAGCAAGTATCTTCGGTGCAGGACAGCCAACATTAAAATCAATAATATCAGTTTTTCCTTGAAGAGATTGTGCAGCCTCAAAAATTTTTTCAGGATCTTCCCCAAATATTTGTGTGACCACAGGTCTTTCTTCTGCAACAACATCAAAAACAGGATTCTCAGAAACATCTTTATATGTAATCAAAGCATCAGCACTCAAAAATTCTGTATAACAAATACCTGCACCCATCTCTTTGCAAAGAATTCTATACGCAACATTGGTGACACCAGCCATAGGTGCTAAAAATAAAGGAGAAGAAACTTTGATAGGGTACATTTACTCCTCTTCATCTCTTTTCGGATTTAAACGAAACAAGACTGTTGCTCTGCACAATTTCCTCGAGCGCAGCCTATCCCATGTATGAAACTTTTCGGTAATAAGTAAAGTTCCATTCTTAAACTTCTTCTTCATTAGTTGCCCCATCATTCTCGCAAATTTCTGAGAACTAATATAAATATCTATACCTGTTTTTAATTTCAATATCCTAGAAATAAATATGCTAGGCCCATACTTTTTCATCTCATGCTGAATGAAATCAAACACCTCATCATTATAAGGGCGAAGTTGTATCACTGCTTCAAAATAATTTGGATTATTAGCCAGCGTAGATTTGACCATGAGGGACTCCTTGTATTATCATAATATGTTCTTTAGTTATAAAACCTTTCTTCAAAGCAATCCCAACAACTTCCTTCCCTACAAGATTTAAATTACTCGCTCCCTGTAAAATCTCAACTACTTCTTTTGTTGTGACAATGGTGCCTTTATAAAAACGTTCAGAGACATGCAAATATTTTTTTCCCTCTTCAAACTCTTTCCCTATGAGATCAGAATCGCAGAGGGCGACAACATCCTCGTGAAATTTTGCGTAGATCATATTTTCGTTTGCACTTGTGACTTATGTCCGCAAGCCATGCATTTTTTCACCAACAAACCTTCTTCAGTAAGCAATTTTGTATCAGGTTTACTGCACTGCTCGCAGAGAACAAAGACCTCCACATACTTCTGCAGTTTCTCATTAATCATATGACTAGACAGCTTTCTCCCAAAGACTAATCTTTTATCCTGAAAATACCCTGGCGTAGCCAACTCCCTTTGTAAATACTTCAGAATATGCTCAGGCAGCCGTGCAAGTAAATCAGCAATAGAAAAGATATTAATAATAATAGTCTTATTCCCCTCAACATGCCCCTGAATCTTAGGCACAACAAACCTTTCCGATTTGCTCTGCACTTTAGGCAATTTCTCTTTCGCAAGCTTGAGCATTTCTTCGTACTTCATAAAAAAAAGAAACCCAGTTTTATTTATAAAGCTATCTACATCAAAAATTAAGATATATGAAAAGAAAGGAAGAAAAGAAATTTTAATGTTTTGCCAATTCCTTAAATAGACGTTTGTCTTCTCTCAGAACCAGCTCACTAGCCACTTTAACCAGCTTTAACATCTTTCTATCACCTACTGATATCTCAACTATTCCCTTTTTAGCGATTTTAGTTTGATTCATTTCTTCCTTCCTTTTCTCTTAAAATTAATGTAACAACAATTTTGTTTAAGTAACTTTCTATATCTTTTTCTTCAATATATATACAATTCCCTTTTCTTCCAAATATGATAACACCGAAAACAAAATGAATTGTATCTATTACTGGCAATATATATCTAAATAAGAGTATATTTAAACTTTTTTTAGTATATCCTTATTTATGAGTATAGCCTAGATGAAAAGCACCACTAAATTATTAAAAATAAGAAAATCAACAAACCCAATAATACACTACACCAGCCTGTAAAAACCCTTCTTCGGAGAGAAAACTTCTCCTTCTTTCAAAAGATCATACAATGCATTCTGCACTTTTTCTTGGGGCATATGACAAGCACTGAGAAACATGGCTTCATCTACTTCCTCATGTTTTTCAATGGTCTGCAGGATAATCTCACGTGCAGCAAGAGAAGGCTCAACTTCCTTCTCTGCAACCCTTTTCTCAGAAACAACAACCTTCTCCTCTCTCGAAGGCGTGCCAAACTGCTGAACTAACTCTAATCTGCGAAGAAGCGCCCAGTCATAATGCACACCTCGAACAATTTCTGGCCGGACATACCTTTCCTTCTCAAAATCAGCAAGCCGGCCAATAACTAAAACAAGATTGCCCACATCGACATCTTGAATCAAAGAAATATCATCACCCCACACTTTCAAACGAACCTGCCCGGAACCATCATCAAGAACAAGTGAACCATAAGCCTCAGAAACAAACCTATCAATCACAATGCCTAAGATATTCACGCGCACAACATGCAAGTCCCGGATAGAATAAAAAGGCAAACCTGTTCCTGCATCAACAAGCATGGAAGCACTATGAATATCATGTATCCAAATCTTATACGCAGTCTGCCTCTTCATAGCAACTGTAGCCTGTGGAGCATCCATAGCCCTAAATGCAGGAAAGATATTTATAAAAACTTGTATAGTCCTTTACGCATGTTTCCCTAGAATCCTCTGAAGTGCTATCCTATCAGCAACACACCTCGGGCATTTTCCCCTCTCTGCAAGAACTAATCTTGTATTCCTTACAACCTTCTGCTCTACCATTTTCCACATCGAAGCAACACTGCCGCCTTTATACTCAACATAAGAACTAATGACTCCGCCAGCATTCGCAACAAAATCTGGAACAACAAGAATTTTTTTTCTGAAAAGCTTCTCTTCAGTATCATGGCTCATAGGAATATTTGATCCCTCAACAATCAACTTGAACTGCAGCCTTCTCACATCTTTTGCTTGTATTAAATCTTTTATTGCAGCAGTAATAAACATATCACATTTCACATCTAATATTTTTCTTGCAGAGAATACTTTCCCAGGATAATGCACAACACTTCCCTTCTTTTCCTTTATTGTCTTCAACTTTTTAAAATCAATACCATCATAATTGACAACAACACCCTGCGAATCAGAAACCGCAACAAGCCTTGCTCCTTTCTCACACAAAAACTTCGCTGCAAACTCCCCCACATTTCCAAAACCCTCAACAGCAAAAGAAACATTCTTCACATTCATTTTCAAATGCTTCAAAGCAACAAGCGCAGACTGAGACACACCAAAGCCAGTGCTTCCTAACTCATGAGGAATACCTCCAAGCTTCTTTGGTTTTCCTGTGACACAATTCTTATTTCCATTTCCTTCAACAATCCAAGCCATCTCTTGCTCAGCAGTATTCATATCGGGAGCAGAAACATACTCTGAAGGAGCAAGATGTTGTATCGCTCGGCCATATGCAACAAGCATTGCCTTCTTCTCTGCCTTTGTGAGCTTCTTAGGATCAGCAATAATTCCAGACTTTCCCCCTCCAAAGGGAAGATCAGCCATAGCACATTTGAAAGTCATCGCACGTGCAAGACGAAACACTTCATCTTCAGTAACATCTGGTCGCATACGCACACCACCTTTCGCTGGACCTCTTCTCGTGCTGTCAATACAAAGAATTCCCTTCATACCTGTGTGAGGATCATAAAAAGAAACTATTTTCTCAGGACCAATCTGATTATACTTCGATTCATCTGCCATAAAAATATATAAGGCATAAAGACTTAAAAAACTTATGCTCTGAAGCTTTGTCTCAAAAGTATTATTTAACGATACTTACTAGTTTTAATTCCAAAATGCCGGCCAGTCTACTATCAAGAGCATAAAAAAGCTTAAATAATCTAATGTTTTAAATGGATTTATGGCTGATGAAGTGTTTAACATTCTTAGTATTTTCAATTATTTAGGACTAACTCCTGATAAATTAGTTCCATTAATCTTATTGGCATTAGTTTTGTATATTATATTTCATAAGAAGCTTCATAGTCATTTAAGCCCTATAAAACATGCCATTGTAGAAATACAAAGTATAATGTCTAACTCAGGTTCAAAAATTTCTCAAAGCCTTACAGAAAAGGGGCAAAGCCCATTAGCGCCTACGAAGTATGGGATGACGCTGATAAATGATAGCGGGTTAGGAAAAATATTGAAAGAGAATCTAACTCCTCTTCTAGAAGAATTGCATCAAATATTAAAAAAAGAGAATTTAACAAATCCTTATGATGTGCAAGAAAAAGCGAGAGAGTTATTAATCAATAAGAAAGATGATAAGATAATGGCAGATGTAAAAAGTTATTCTTTCAAACACGCCTTAAGTGTAGAGACAATACTAAAAACAGGCGGTCTATTATTAAGGGATGAATATTTTAAGAAACATAAAATCCCAAAAGAATAATTCTTGAGATAATTTCTTCTTATGCGGCAAAACCACCTAAGAAAGGCCCGAAGCGCTGATTCTAAACTTCCCATTCACATAATCAAACCCTGCAACTCGTTGAGGATACTGCCCTCTTGTTTCTAGGGAAGGAGTATACAATAAAATCTCACTTCGTTTCTTGCCGGAAATAAATTCTAAAGTCTTTGCAATAGTTTCAAAACTATCCTTTGTACCAAAGTAAGCCTGAAGATACTGCAAAGCTTCTTCATTATTCCCAAGAGAACCAAGGGAAACACCTGAATACACAGGAACAAAAATTGTAGACTTCTTTACACCTTCAATTACCTCTGCCTGCAAAGTACTTGAAGTATAATGGAAAACTGTTGCAGAACGAAGCCAGGATTGTTCCAGCCTCTGCCAGAATAAAGAGAGTGTATCTAGAACTTCTCTCTGTTTCACCATATTTCCACTAAAGTAAGTATTCTCCATCTGCACAAAGGAGCTATAATATGCAGAAATACTTCTTCCTGAAACAAAAGGTAACAGAACAGCCTTTGTATGGAAAATAAAGTAGAGCAATAAAACTATGCCCAAAAGTAAAATTCCCATAACAACAAAAAGATAGCTGTCAGACTTGAATAAAGTGAGGAATGGTGCAAGGAAAGGCACACTTTCACTTAACTTATTGCTAAGGCTGGGAGCAGACAAAGAAGTTTGATAGCTTGAGCCGTTATCAGTAAAGTTTGTACTATCCCCAAAAGAACTCCCGCTGGTATAGCTTTGACTATCACTCGAAAAAGTAGACTGTGAATTTTGAGAGCTAGGAGCCTTGCCAGGTTCTGCAGGAGTGACAACTGCAGGACTAACAATTGTAGCAGGACTAATCGTAAAGTTGACAGTAGTATTAAATTGATTTCCAACGAGATCTTGGCACTTCACATAATAAGTATAACTTGAACCTATTGGCGGATCAACATTTGCAAAATGACTAAAGTTAGTAGTGCTGTTAAATGAGCTCCCCAAACCAGAAAAGATGTTATCTGTCTGGTCATATCTGCAGCTCGCATTCTCTCCTGTAGTAAAATTCAGCAAAATAATAGCATCAGTAGAAGCATGCACAATATCTTGTGACGCAGGACTCACCATAGTATAAGTAGGAGCTATCCTATCAATGCCGAAAGAGTAAGTTGTAGCTGCAGCACTGGTATTGAGTTTAACAGAAGCAGAACCAGCAGAATTAAAAGGCATGGACTTAAAAAGATTAGTGCCATTATAGAAATAAAAACCACCTGTTTTATTACGGGTCATTAAAATATAAGTGTAAGCATCAGCATATGTTCTATTTTCCACAAAACTAATATTTGTAGAAGTCCATAAAGTAATATTCCGTGAAAAACTATTGGCACTGCCATTCTGAACTGTTTTCAGAAATATTCCTACAGAACCATTATGAGAATAAGTAAAACTAGCATTGGAAGCGCTGATATTCACCTGTCTATCCAATGCTATGGCAAAACTATTATTAATGAAAACATTGGTAAATCCAAGATCAGGAAAAAACAAATCAGCCCCGCTAATGGAGCCATTTAACAATTCATCTCTAATGGTAATATTAACCAGACTTGAAGCATTTGCAATGAGGATTGCATGACTTGCATGAAGATAGCGATCATTTGAAATTGAAGCATTCTGAACAAAAGTACTAGGATCAGAGAGAAGACCTATCTCAATTCCATAAAGGGCAGTATCAATAGTATTGTTAAAAACAGTGACATTAAAAGCATTTTTAATTTCTATCCCCACAGCACCTGTAGCATTGATGCGATTATTTATGATAGTAACATTATTAACAACCCCATTCACAAAAATCCCGCTAAAAACAGAACTATTAAGGGTGCTGATATTATTATTCTCCAATACAGTATCATTGCCGCTAGTGGTAAAAGCAATGCCATAGGAGGAGAAATTATCAATAACACAATTCTTAATCGTCACATTTGTAGCACCATCTAAAATCTTAAAACCAATATTTGCAGTGCCATTCCCCATAACAAAAGTTTTATTGCAATCAACAATGACATGAGAAGAAACAATGAGTGCACCAGCAATGTTAGCACAGCTTGTAGTATTATCAGTTCCATCAAGAGTACGACTGGTCGTCACACTATCCCCGCAGACACAGGCAGTAGAACCGCCGCAAGTGCCCTGTGTCTGAGCAACATCATAGCCAGAGATGCTATGCAGCCCGCCAAAAAACAAGGGGCGCAAGGAAAAGAAGCCTGCCAAAAGAACAAGCACTACTAGTAAAGAAAACACACTCCTTTTCCCAAATGCCATACACTCTCATGAGTTTATCACTTTATATAGATTTCGAGAAAAAATTAATTGTGTAGTCCGGTGACATATGTCTCTGTCCTACACACGAGAAAAAATTAATGCTTCTGTAAATAATGATAAATAGTTTGTGCAGCAATAGACCCTTCTGATGCAGAAGTAATAAATTGTTTTAAAGAAGTTGCATTACTAATATCCCCAGCAGCAAAAACGCCTTTCATATTCGTATTTTGATCTTTATCAACTGCAATAAAACCATGATCATCAACTCTAACTTTTAATTTCTTTGCTAAATCAACGAGAGGAATATGCCCTATCTCAATAAATATTCCATCAAGTACAATATTTTTCTTCGTATCTAACTTAATACCTCTCACAAACTTGTCCCCATACACTTCAACAACATTTGCATTATGAATCACTTCAACATTTTTCAAACTATATACTTTTTTTGCAGAAATAGGCTCGGCGCGCAGCTTGTCCCCTCGATAAATCAAATATACTTTTTTTGCATAGCCGGATAAAAATATTGTTCCTAAAGCAGCCGCATCACTCCCCCCAATCACTGCAACAGTTTTTTTGCCATACAATGATCCATCACAAACATAACAATAATGTACACCCTTCCCTGAAAACTCCTGCTCACCTGAAACACTAAGCTTTCGATGAGTCATGCCATTCGTAAACAGCACTGTTTTTGTAGCATAAGATTTTTTCTTTGTTTTCACCACAAAACTTTTCCCTTTCTTGCTCACAGAAAGAACTTCATCCTCAACCAAAGGAACTTTATATTGTTTCACATGCGCAATAAACTTCTGCATTAAATCAGAGCCAGTAATGCCTGGCTCACCAATCCAGTTATCAACAAGATGCGCAATATTCCCCGTGCCTCCATACTCTTTCGCAATGACAGTAGTCCTCAAAGTAAATCGCGCACAATACAGCGCTGCTGCAAGGCCAGCAGCGCCTCCTCCAATGATAATCACATCTTCCATAAAGGCTCAAAGACATCAAAGCTTTATAAAAATAGCGAAACCCAAGTCAAGGGGACTCTATAGAAAACTTCAATAAAACCCTCTTTGAAGGTTTTAAAATTGTCCATTACTGATAAATAGAAGCGAGTTTCTCAAAAATAATTTTTGTACAGAGATATTTCCCGAGAATAAAAATAATTTTAGGAATTATTAGAGAATTTATTTAATGAGCATATAGCCTATATCTCTCAAAAAGAAGCGGCGAAATCTTATGACAAATTTTTCAAATGAATGTAGGATACTGCAGCTAAATAGTCTTAAATTTTTCTCTCAATTCGTCAATTGCATCATTGCTCAAATTCTTAACAACTACTTTCATTTTCAAAACAAAATCCTCAGCCTTGTTGAGTAATTCATCAGTGATTTCCTTCGTAATTTCATCTTTTTCCTCTGTCACATAATATTGCTTGTCAATTCTTTCCTTTTTTGCATCAGAAATCAGCATATACAAATCATTCTTGCCAAATAATAATTTCAGCAAAAGAATTGAGGCACTATGATTTTCACACTTGATGCCAATTCTGAATAATAATGCAAGAAGCTGGTTATACATTGCATAGTAGGACATTCCAATGGAATTTTCATAGAGATTGTTCTGTAACAATAATTGAGCTGATTTCAAGCAATTGACTGATTTTTCTAAATACGAATTACAAATATCCTCCGATGGTTCAGCTAATTCCAGTTTCTCCTCATTTTTCAATTTATTCAGGAACTTGTTTGTCATAAAATACCTCAATTCCTCTGATAATTATGTGATCTTTTATAATCTCTTTGATTAACGGAGACTTAATATCAAAAACCCCAATCTTAGCATTAATCTTTGAATGAACATCTTCAACAGCTTTTTTAACGCTTCTGCTTTTGGTTTCAATATAAATATCAATATCGCTATCCATTTTTGCCAATCCTTTCGCATAAGAGCCAAACAATACGATTAATTTTTCATCACTCTTTTTCAAAATATCTTCAAAAATGATACTTAATTCGGGATTATGTTGTAGCAATTTAGTGAGTTTATGTAACTCTGATTGTAGAATATATGTTTTTGAGACAAGATTCTTTCTTAGGAAAAATATTTTATTCCTACCTTCCTTTCTAGAATCAATAACATTCCTCTTCTTGAGATTGTTTAACTTCCTTAAGATTGTGGAATGGGGCTCATTTAGCTTCTTAGCGATACCTCTCACATGATTATCTCTCTTTAATAAGAGTTCAATGATATCCATTTCCATATTGTCTCTTTTTTGAACCATATGTACCAGAGATGAACCAGTAATATATAAAGATTTCTATTTTAATACTCTGTAGAAAACTTCAATAATATTCGCTTTGAAATTTTTAAAATTGTCCATTACTGATAAATAGAAGCGAGTTTCTCAAAAATAATTTTTATGCAGAGATATTTTCCCGAGGATGAAAACAATTTTTGAAATTATTAGGAGGTTTGTTTAGTGAGCATATGGCCTAGATATATCAAATCTGGAACATTTCTACAGAGCCTCAAGGAGCAAAAGTTTAAATAGAGAGGAATTACTTACTAGATAGGAAAAGTGTCTTATTCAATAAGTAAAAAGAGAGATAATTCTAGAGATTTATCTACTGAGAAGCAGCTGAAAGAAAAATTACGCATACTCAAAGAACGCTTTGAAATCCTAGAAGCACAGCTAAACTCTAAGGAAGAGCAAATTCCTCTGACTATTTTTTCTAATAAAAAATTAAGTTCACTTGAAACTATCGTTAAATTTCTGAAAGAAAATAGAGAATTAAATTTCACGCAAATCGCAAATATTCTGAATAGAGATCCAAGAACAATTTGGACAACCTACACAAAAGCAAAGAAAAAATTAGAGCAGCCTTTCAAAAAAATTTCTTCAAAGCATAGCATACCAGTAAGCGCTCTGCAAGATCGTTCTCTAGGAGCATTGGAAAGCATCTGTCTCTACCTCAAAGATTCTCTCGGTCTCACAACAAGCGAAATAGCTCTTGCACTCAAACGAAGCAGCAAGACGATTTGGGCATCATATCACAAAGCAAAAACAAAAAGCAGGATCCTAAAAAATGAATAAGACACAGCAAATCAAGGAGCGGAGGACTGGCATAGCCAAAGCTATTGAGCAGACAAGACTACTCAAGAGCAATCTCCAGAAAACATACTCCATCCTTGAGAACAAATATGAGAAGGGGATAATTTCCTATATAGAATTCAGAAAAGCGAAAGCTGAATTGCTAAAAGGAAGAAGCCTCAATGCATGGATAAAATATTATGATGAGTGCATAGAATACTATAGACAAGAATCTGCACAGTATGGAGAAAAAACAACAAAGAATTACAAACCAATAATAGCCATCGTTCTCATAGTCACTCTCTTACTCACTTTCCTGCTCTTCACAGCAATAAGCACATTCACTGGATTCAATATTATCTCAACAATAAATGGAAATGATACCATCATTGCAAACATAAGCGAAGAGACAGGATTCTTGAATTTCACTACAGGTGGAACAGTAATGATAGATAATACAACGAATGTATCAACAGAAACTCCTCCTATAGAAGAAATTCCAGAAGAAAATCTCTCTATAAATCTTCCACAAGAGGAAATACAGAATGAAACAAGCTTAGATATTCCAGAATCTGCAGTAAATGAAACGAGTGCTCCAGAACAAAATGAAACAGTTCTAAATCAAACAGAAAGCTATAGCCCAAGCAGCGATGCAAACATTATCAGCGAGCAAACAGTGCAATATGGTGCAATTATTGGAAGACCAGTGCTCTGGAAGAAAACTATATCTTATTATCAAGAAACAAACAACATCTCTATTTCCCTGCCAGAGGGAGCACAAGAGATTCATGTAAAAGAAATTGTAGATGGAAGAGAACAGGAACTAACAAACATCTCTGAAAGTAATGGCCTAGAAACCATAAGTGGAAATGTTATCAGAGATGCTCCTCAGAATATTTGGAAGAATATCTTAAGCTGGTTCACAAGATTGTTTGATAATCTAGGTATTACTGGACACGCAATTGCAGCAGATATCACAGAAGATACGACAACAAAGACCACAACAAAGACAGTAAAGCTCGTGTCAGACACATCTGTAAAAGATATTGTTGTTGAATATTCCACAGAAGCACCAGAAACCTTTGAAGAAGAAACCTCTTCAGGGAAACTCGTCACAGTAAGCTCTGCCTCTGATATCCACTATGACAATGTCTTAACTTATGCCAACATCACAGACACAGCATTAGAAGACATAAAGCTCTATTGGTTAGTGAATGACACCAAACAAGACTTTGCATTCGATGGCTATGATAGCAATGAAGATGGACTTGTAGATTATATCGAATGGATAACACCTCACTTATCCAATGAAACATTCCAGATTATCCTCATTACAAATGCAACACATCTAGATAACAATAGAACCTATATGACAGATATCTATCCAGAAGTCAAAGAACAAGATAACAACTGGTCTGAAAAGATTTACAGTGGAGAATATGTCAGAGTGCGTTTCGAGCAAAACCTCACACAGGATAAGGATATCAAGCTGTACGTAAGAAATACAAATCAAACAAATACAACAGTCCAAATCTATACAGAAGACAGTTCCGAGCTCCTTGCAGAATATCCAATAATCACAACAGAAGGATATTATACTATGTTCCTTACAAATTTAACAGATGGCAATGCAGATACTTTCGACTTGAAAATCAATGGAGCAAGTGCAGCAGACTTCCTCGAGTTTGATTACATTGTAGACCCGACGATAATATTAAATTCAGGAGGAGTTGGAGACATAGGAATCTCCCCGCTCAGTAACACAAGTTATGTTATTGCATGGTCAAACCAAAGCTCCAATTTCATGGAATATGCAATCTATAACACCTCTGGAACTATTATTAAAGGGCCGAATAGAATCGGGCAGAATGGAACAGATGCCCTGTCAAGAGTTGCAGTAACAACAATTAACAGCACAGCCTTTGCAATAGCATGGATTAACTCATCAACAGGAGTAGGAGGAAGATCAGAAATAAGAATGATCTTCAACACTTCTGGGGTAAACATAACTGGGCCAATGTGGACCGATGGTGCTGTTGGTACCACAAATGATCTCTCCCTCGCACAAACAAAGGATAGATTTGCATACTGTGTTGTAGATATAATTGAAGGAGACTTTGACTTCTGGTCCTACAACAGCACAACAGGTGCAACCATAACAGCAGAAGTAGGTATTGATGCAACGATGCTCCCTAGTGCAACAGATAACTCTCACAACATCATAGCCTGCTCAGCAATGAATGATACCAAAATTGCCATGGCGTGGATAAAAAGAGGAAGTGTAGGAACTTCAAATATAACAGTAACATTAAGGACAGCAGCTGGAGCACTTCCAACAGGAGTCACAGATAGATTCATAGCCAACTTCAATGCAGGAACAGGGAATGCAAATGCACTAAATGGATCGGTTGATTTGGTAGTAACACAAAATAGATACATAGCCACAGTGTATAACCATCCTTTAGGAAATAACCTCACTTTAAACATCCAGAATGGAAGTGCTTGGGGAGGAGCAGGAGCAGTAAATGTTTCCATAGATACCAATCTAGGAATTGGAATGACAAGGCTTGCAACAACAGCCCTGACAAATGGATCAAACAAAGGATACGTTGCAATCGCATACTGGACAAATGGAACAGGAACGCCTGCAATTAAAGGAGTAGTCTATGATGAATATGGAATACTGGCAACTGCTCCATTCACTATAGATGCAACAGCAGCAGTCAATGATACTGCAAAATTAATGGATGCAGCAGGAAAAGAATTCAATGGAAACACAACAGCACAAACACCATACTCACTCTGTGAAGGAACCTGGGCATTAGCATACACGAATAGAGCAAATGTAACGCAAGTCCAAACCTTATTAATCAACGGCTCCGCATGGAATGGAATCTGCCCAGTTGCAGTAGCAGCAAACAACCCTCCAGTCATAAGCTTCCAAATAGTAAATACAACAAACAGCATACAGAACTACACCAATGGAACAGTGAATGTCAGCTTCAGTGTCTCTGATCTTGATGGAAACCCATTAAGGACACAGATAGACTGGTACTTAAATGGAAATCTCAACATGAGCTTCGCAAACCAAACAAATATCTCCATAGCAAACACAACCAGAGGAGACAACTTCACTGCAATAGTTGCTGTATTCGATGGAACCGCATGGGGAACAAATGCAACAGGAACAGTCCTCATTAGAAATGCTCCTCCCGAGCCTCCAAATATCCACATACCAAATAATGGAACAACAATGGCGGCAATCACTGGACTAGAAATAAGCAACACCACAGATATTGATGGTGATAAAATAAATTATACCTTAATCATTGACAATAATGAAGCCTTCACCAGCCCAGAGTGGACAAACTTCAGTATCAAAGAAACTGCAAACACCACAACAGAAACATCTACCATTGCAATAGCTGATGGACTCTATTTCTGGAAAGCAAATGCGACTGATGGACTAAATAGTTCTGACTATAGCCACTACAAATCATTTACTAAAGATGCAACTGGCCCTGTAGTCTCTGGAACAGCAATAAACACAACAAATGTGACCACAGAAGGATTTGTATGTATCAATGCCACAGTCACAGATGCACTCACTCCAATAAATACAGTCAAAGCAGAAATTGCAAACAGCACACAGCAAAAAGCAAATTGGACAATGACAGATACTGGTCCATGGTGTTCAGGAATTGCATCGGATAACAAATATGGTGTAGAACTGCAGCTCACTGCATCAGGAAATTGGACAGTAAACACAACATGGGCGACAGACTTAGTGCCCAATGAAGGAAGAGACAGCTATGTCAACCTGCAAATAAATGTAACAACCACAGCACAAGCAGAAGTCGCACCAACTATAACACAAGTCTCTCTCAATGATACCAGATCCATAATAGTTGGTGGAATAAGAACTATTGAGTTCTCAGCAATAGTCAATGATACCAATGGAAATATCAATGCAAGCAGTGTCATAGCAAATGTAACGCTCAGTGGACAAGCACTAAGAGCAAACTCTACCTGTCTCAGAGTTTCAGGCGATGGGACAGGAGCAAACTTCACCTGTACAGTAGGAATGGAATTCTATGATGCAGCAGGAGATTGGAGAGTGACAGTAGAAGCACAAGATAACGCATCGAACTTCGCAATAAATAATTCAAGATATTTCACACTGCAGGAAACAGTAGCAATGAACATCTCCAGCGCAGCAATGTCCTTCCCAGGAGCATCACCAGGAATGAAGAACATTACCAGTCCAGGACTGTCTATACAAAACATTGGGAACAAAATATATCTCAATACTTCAGTAACAGGAATTAATCTCTTAGGAGATACAAATAGTGCAACAAGCATCCCTGCTGCGAACTTCACAGTATCTAATGCAACTGGCTCAGCAAACCCTCAATGTACATCTACAGCAATCTTTGGAGCAGCATTAGTAAACAACACTGCAGTAAACATAGAAGGAGCAAATACTTCTAGAGGGGCATTGGCAACAAACAATCTCTATTTCTGTATCACAGGAATCCCTCTCGACCTCATCACACAAACATACTCCACAGGAGGAACGCCGGATGAAGATGATTGGACTATCTTGGTAGCTTAATCCAAAAAGAATTCTTTTAAAAAATAAAGAATTGTCGATAAAAGATAATGCAATGCTTCCAAAGATAAAGTGTACACCGGCTCTGTAGAAAACTTCAATAAAACCCCATTAGGAGCCTTAAAATTGCTCTACTGCTTATAAATCGGTGTTGTTTTATAAAAATAATTTTTATGCAGAGATATTTTCCCGAGGATGAAAACAATTTTTGAAATTATTAGGAGTTTTGTTTAGTGAGCATATGGCCTAGATCTATCAAATCTGGAACATTTCTACAGAGCCTGTACACCAAAAAGTTTAAATATAACAATATATAATATAACCTAACATGAAACAAACACTTATTGCATTGAATGAGCATCAAGACCAAGTATTACAAATTGTGAAAGCAAAACAAAGATTAAGAAACAAAGTAGAAGCTGTTCAATTTATTATTAAAGAATATGAAAATAATCATCTTGAACCAGAACTTCGACCAGAATTTATTAAAAAGATTCACAAAATAGAAAAAGAAGGCAAATTCAAAGAGTACAAATCTCTTTCTCAACTCTGGAAGGATACAGAGAGTGCGTAGTTTTGCAATAGAAGAAAAATTACAAAAAAGACTTGAAAAAATTCAGAAAAAAGATAAAGTTCTCTATCAAACATTCCAAAGAAAAGTAGAAGAGCTGCTCAATTGTAAAGATGTGAATCATTACAAAAACCTAAGAAAACCCTTACAACATCTCAAAAGAGTGCATATCTTAGGGCCCTTTGTTTTAACATTTTGCTATATAGAGTCAGAAGACAAGATTATTTTTTATGATTTTGATCACCATGATAATATCTATCAATGATGAAATCTCACAGACGAAAGTCCATGTCATCATCTCATATCCACATAACTTGTTATTGTAATCTACTCCAACTAAAAAAGCGCCCACGAAGTTCCTATGAGTCTCACTAAAAGAGTTTTAAGAAATAATAATCAAAAAAAGAGAAAGTATATAAATGAGTTTAGATTAAAACAGACCAATGGAAAAAGAAGCTGGGGATGATTATAGATTTCTAAAGATTCTAGGTTTATTCACAATCTTAATCCTAATCATTGTCCCAACATTTATTTCAGCAAATACATTTCAAGATTTTCTCGACGCAATCACAGGAAAAGCAACCTCAGCAACAACAACAGTATCCATTGCCATAGGTGCAGATGCTCCAAATGTATCCATAGTCTCCTTAAACGATACAAAGACAATTGTTGCAGGGGGAATAAGAAGCTTTGAACTCTCAGCAATAGTCAATGATACCAATGGAGATATGAATGTAAGCAGGGGAGCAGTCACTGCAAACATTACCCTTCTCGGAACGACCTTTACAAATAACACTTGCATTCTAACATCTGGAAACTCAAGCGGAGGAAACTGGTCCTGCACAATGGATATTAACTTTTTCAACCCAGCAGGGGACTGGAAAGTTTCTGTGCAGGCAATAGATAATGCCTCACTTTCATACGACAACTCATCAAGATTTTTTACCTTATCAACAACCACAGCAATGAACATGACATCAACAGCCTTGAGTTTTCCATCATCTGCACCAGGAGCACTAAATATAACTTCCTCAAATGATCCAGACATTGTAGCAAACATAGGAAATGCAGTCTACCTCAATATTACAGTAACAGGAATCAATTTATTAGGAGATACAGTCAGTACAACAAGCATCCCTGCTGCGAACTTCACAGTATCCAATGCAACAGGAGCTCTAAACCCAGAATGTACCTCCACAACAATCTTCGGAGCAGCCTTAGTAAATAATACTGCAACAAATATAGGCGGAGCAAATATTTCAAGAGGTCTCTATGCAAATAACTCCATCTATTTCTGTCTTAGAGGAGTTCCTACTTCAGTAACAACACAAACATATTCTACAGGAGGGACGCCAGATGAAGATGACTGGACAGTTGCAGTCGCAGCTTAGGGATTTTGCAATACTTTTTATAGCCTTCATACTAAGCATCAGCTCCGTCACTGCACTAGGAGTCTCATCATCTTACTGGGGAGGTCACCCCCTTTATGTCACACCAGGAGAAACAAAAGAAATTGCATTACAACTCCAAAACATGGACAGCGATGCAGGAGATTTAAGTGTCTCAGTAAAGCTGACTGCAGGAACCGAAATTGCAAAATTAAAATATGTAGGGAAGGTATACAACATGCCCTATGGTACAGATGATACACCAGTGGCAATAATAATAACTATTCCCAAAGATGCACAACCAGGACAGAAATGGACGATAACATCCATGGTAGTGGGGAGTCCTTTAGTGAAAGGAGAAGGAGTTGTCCAGTTAAACACAGGAATGCAGCAAAGCTTCGAAGTCATAGTGCAGCAGCCAGAAGAAGCTGCAGCAAAAGAAGCTCCAACACTGTGGAAGAATAGAGATTTCTCAATTATAGCAATCAGCATAAGTGTCGTTCTCTTAGGGATTATAATCTTCTTTTTAGTAAAGAAAAGAAATCCCTCCTAAAATGAGAAAAGGAAAAAAAAGGAACTACCATATCTCCATATCCATCCTTGGAACGATTTTACTGATAGTCTTAATTGCAGAAGTAATAAATCTAGCGGCAACAGGAAAATTCATTGAAGACCTTACTGCAAAGGCAACCTCAGCAACAACAAGTGCTTCTATTGCAATTGACGCCACACCCCCTTCCCTTATTGTTACCTCACCAACAAATACAACTTACAATAAAAGAATAATAAATCTCAATTTCTCAGCTTCAGATACAAACCCCATAAATACAAGCTACTCATTAAATGGACATAACAACCAAAGCATAACTGGAAATACAACCTTTGAAGCACAATATGGAACAAACACGCTAAAGGTGCACACCACAGACACTGTCAATCATCTCAACACATCAACAATCACTTTTTTCAATAAAAGATTCCTTTATTACAATTACAGCAAATTCAACAACAATAACTATGGAAGCACCAATTTAAGCTATCATAGTCAGTATGAAGATGAATCATCAAATATATCCAATCTCAGCTTTGCAAATGCTATAGGAAGAATCAGTTTTAAAGGTTTAATAGCCTTAACTGCCGAGGCAGATTTTGACACCCATATGAATATCTCCAATACAAGAGTTTTCGTAAATAGTTCAAATATGTCCTTCTTAAATCAATCAGCAGTAATCGTACTCACAAACCTAACTTTAACCAACCCAAGAATTCTTTTAGATAACACAGTCTGCCCTGCAGATACATGTACAAACACGTCATATTCCTCAGCTGGAGTCTTCATATTCACAGTCGCACACTTCTCCACCTACGATATAGAAGAAACCCCAACATCAGATAGTGGAACTTCAGGGAGCTCAAGCACTGAAGGAAGAACAAGTACAGCAGCAAAAGGAAAATCAATCTCAGTAATCACAAATGAACAAGAGCATATAGAGATAAAACAAACGATAATAAAAGTGAACCTCATACAAGGAAAAGCTGTAGAACAAAGTCTATGGCTAAAGAATGCTTTCAATAAAACAATTAATATGACTATAGACTTCACCGATCTAAGAGACTTTATGCAAGGAAACAGAAAACTAACCCAGCAGCTAAGCCTAAATCCAGGAGAGGAGCAAACCCTTCACTTCAGCCTCATCGCCTCAGAAGACAGTCCATTATGGAATTCCAATAAGAAAATCACTATAACCGAAAAGGATCAAAAAAAGACTATTTCTTATCTCATTGAAGTCACCCCAGCAGAATATCCTTTCGATATAAGTATTACCCCAGAAAATGCAGAAGTATACAGTGGCAGCGAACTCAGATTCCAAGTAGACATCCAGAATAAGAAAGCAAATCCAGAAAATATCGAAATAAACTATGAACTAAAAGATAACCAGAATAATACAATAACCCAAGAAAAAGAAAACAAAGAAATAGAAAGGAAAATAACCTTTACAAAAACCATGCACATTCCTCAAGAAACAAGCTCAGGGATATATACCCTCTATGTAACAATCAATGGAACAGCAAGCAAATCCAGCAATATAACCATCACAAGAAAAGAAAAAGAACCTGCCCCATCATTAAATCTAAAGGTAAACAATCTCTTAAAGATAGGAATACTCTCCATAGTCATCCTAATAACTGTTGGCCTTTGGTTTTACATAAAAAGAAAGATGAAGAAAGAGCTCTATAAAAATACTCCCAAAAAATAAAAAAGAAAAATCCTACTTCTTTCTCCAATAAAAGAAATAGACCGCGAAAAGAACAACCACCAAAGCAATAAGGGAAATAACAATCCAAGAATTGCTTCCACCACTTCCTTCAGCTGGAGCAAAAGATTTCTTCAATGTAGAACTAGCAAGCTTAGAAGAGCTTAAACTACTGCTAGAAGTGCCTGAACCAGAACCTGATGCACTGTCACAGCCAATACTTATCTTTGCACTAGCAGAAGCAACAGACAGAACAGAAATTTGAAGAGGAGTACCAGTCTTACTACTAAAATTATAATACTTGCCAGAAGAAATTGCAACTGCCCCTCCATCAACATCAACATAAGCCGCTCCCCCGCCAACACTTTTAAGAGTAACTGTTTGAGAAGCATAAGAAACCGATTGAGCCCTATCCAAAGAAATACTCTTACCACAGCTCACATCTGCAGCGCTGACAAACAAAAAACTAAGAAGCAAAGCCCCTAACAGAACTAAAAATAATTTTCCTTTCATAAAATCACCTCAAAAAAGAAGAAAGCCCTAGAATATTTAAATCTTTTGCAGCCAGCCCTTCTTCGGCTCATAGAAATCCCCGCTTCGCTTCAAAGCATCGATAGCCTCATCAAGTTTCCTCTCTGTAATGCCTTTCTCAAAGACGCGAGGCTTCAAATCATCCTCAATGCTGATAGGCCCGCCCTCTTTC
>JACRKH010000054.1 GCA_016235495.1 Candidatus Woesearchaeota archaeon | reverse complement strand
TATCAAGACTAATAGAAAAAATATTTCTGCTCTTTTTTATTTTCCTTCGAAAAAGGCTATTTGGTGCAAAAAGCACCAAACAAATTCTTTGTTTTTACCTTTTATAGCCTAAGAATACAAAAGTGTTCTACAGAGCCAAATCAACAAAACCTTTAAATACCAACCAGCCTAATAATAAGATATGGTTCTAGAAGCATTAGTAGGAGTTAAGGAAGCAGAAAAAACTCCTTTTTATGTATTCTTGCTGGGAATGCTCTATGCCTCCGTCGCAATATTTCTCAGCCTTTGGATTTTCCAAAGTGAAGCAAGCCTCATCATGGTTTTTCTCATGGTCTTCGCATCGCTGCCACTCATATACAAAACACAAAGTTTTGAAGCCAGAAAAGACTATGACTTTAAACCAGGAGACAATCTTACAAGAATTCATATCAATGGGCTAAAAATATTCATGTATCTCTTTCTAGGATTCATGGTTGCAATGGCAGTCTGGTACATATTTCTTCCAGCAGACACAGTCTATAACTTATTCTCCTCTCAAATTGGAACAATCAAATCCATCAATAGCAGTCCATCAACAGGGCAGGTAACATCATGGAACTTCCTTTCAACAATAGTCCTTAACAATCTTAAAGTTCTCATCCTTTCTGTTCTCTTTTCATTTTTCTATGGGGTAGGAGCTCTCTTTATCCTCAGCTGGAATGCATCAGTTATAAGCGCTGCAATGGGAAATTTCATACGAACAAATCTGGCAAATTATGCTTCAACAATAGGCTTCTCCAAATTTGGTGCATACCTTCAAGTCTTTTCACTGGCACTCATACGTTACATGACGCATGGACTCTTTGAAATACTAGCCTACCTCGTAGGAGGATTGGCAGGAGGTCTCATATCCATTGCAATGATCAACAAACATTTTGAAGGGGAGCATTTCAAATTCATCATAAAAGATGCAGTAGATCTTTTAATATTTGCAGTCATTTTAGTCTTCGTTGCAGGACTTATAGAAGTATTTATAACACCTATTTTCTTCTAACCAAAATATATTTAAACCAATAAAAATAATTTATACAAAATGGAAACATTTGAAGATGTCGAAAGAACAAGAAGAGACCTCGAAGAAGAACTAATGAAGACAGAACTAGGTCTTTATTCTCTTGGAGCCGTAACAATAAACTCAAAAGAAGGTTTACTTATTAGAATAGTTCTTACTCGAAGTCCAGAGAACATTCCTCTTCCAACAGTATATAATGGAATAAATATAACCTATGAAATTTCAACAGGATCTGCTCCATATAATGAGATATAAATAGCTCTCATCCATAATTCTTATAAAAGAAAAATCCTAAAAAAAGAATATGTGTGGGATTAGTGCCTATTACGGAAAAGAAAATGGGGTGCCAATTATTCTCCAAGGTTTGCAGCGCTTAGAATACCGAGGCTATGATTCCGCAGGCCTTGCACTTCTAAAAAATAATGAAATAGAGATTATAAAAACAAAAGGGAAGATCACAGAATTAAAAGCACTTGCAGAAGGGAGAAGCGCAAATATTGTTATGGGGCACACACGCTGGGCAACACATGGTGAACCAAACTATATCAATGCACACCCTCATAGTTCCGCAGATAATAGTATTGCAATTGTCCATAATGGAATCATCGAAAATCACGCAGAGCTAAGAAAAGAACTGCAGGAAAAATACAACTATAAATTTACTTCTCAAACGGACTCGGAAGTTATCGCACAATTAATTCAATTCTTTTACAAAGGAGATTTCGAAGAAGCATTCAGAAAAATGCTTACTAAAATAGAAGGAGCATTTGGCATTGTTGCATTGCATAAAGACCATAAACAAATGCTCTGTGCAAGAAAAGGTTCACCTTTGGTACTAGGGATAAAAGAAGGAGAATATTTTATTGCCAGTGACCCAACACCATTCCTAGAATATACGAAAGAAGTTATTTACCTCAATGAGAAGCAAATGGCTGTTATTGATGATACAGGATACAAAGTCAAAGATTTTAATGGATTCAATTTAACAACAGAGTTAGAAACAGTGCCTTATGGAATTGAAGCAATTCAAAAAGGAGGATTCGAACATTACATGCTCAAAGAAATTTTTGAACAGCCAGAAACTATTCTAAACTGCTTCAGAGGGAAAATAAGACACATTGATAGTATAAGCATAAAAAAAGAAAACATTAAAAGAATAATTTTTGTCTGCTGTGGAACAAGTTTTTACGCAGCATTGGTTGGGAAATACATCATTGAAAAAACAGTAAACCTCCCAGTCTCTGTAGAATATGCCTCAGAGTTTCGCTATAGACAGCCTATGCTCTTTCCCACAGATTTAGTAATTGCAGTATCACAGTCGGGAGAAACTGCAGACACACTAGAAGCAATACGCTTAAGCAAGAGCCTCGGATGCAATGTTGCAGGAATAGTTAATGTTACTGGCTCTTCTATTGCAAAAGAATGCGGCCAAGGTATCTACTTGCATGCAGGTCCAGAGATAGGAGTCGCATCAACAAAGGCATTCTCCTCCCAGATTATTGCATTTATTCTGCTCAGTATGTACTTCTCACAAAACCCCTATTTCAGAAAAGAAGTTATTGAAGACTTAGAAGAACTTCCTGCAAAAGTAAAAGCATTCTTACAAATACAAAACATTCAAAGCATTGCGGAGAAATATAAACATGCAAAATTTTTCATGTACATGGGAAGAGATATCAATTATCCAGTTGCAAGAGAGGGGGCATTAAAATTAAAAGAAATTTCCTATATCCCAGCAGAAGGATACGCAGCTGGAGAAATGAAACATGGTCCAATTGCACTCATTGACGAAAACACTCCCTCTGTATTTATTGTAACGAAAGACTCTGTCTATGAAAAAGTCATCTCAAACATGGAAGAAGTAAAATGTAGAAAAGGTAAAATTATCTGCATCTGTGATGAAATAACTGAGGAAATAGAAAGATTAACGAATGATATCATACTTGTACCTAAAGTTCGCTGGGAACTCACCCCAATAATAAATGTTCTTCCTCTTCAATTGCTTGCATATTACATTGCAAAGGCAAATGGAAGAGAAATAGACCAGCCAAGAAACTTAGCAAAAGCAGTAACGGTAGAGTAAATTCCGAAAATCCTTCAATTTTTTTGTACAAAACTTTATGAAGCAGACGTCCAAAAGAAGCTTGAAGAACCAAAAGGTTTAAATAAGTGAGCACACTTAAAATGTATATGACAAACATCACCCTTTCAATAGAAGAATCAGTCTACAAAAAAATGAGAAAATACTCTGAAATAAAGTGGAGTGAATTCGTAAGAAAAGTAATCAAAAAAAGAATTGAAGACTTAGAAAAGATTGAACAACACCCTCAAAAAGAGAGTATAATGACCATGCTTGCATCAGGAGAGGTCTTGAGAGAAGATTGGGATAATGAAGCTGACGAAAGGTGGAATAATGTATAAACAAGGGGATATTATTCTTATTCCATTCCCCTACACTGATCTTACTGGTTTCAAAAAAAGACCCGCGCTTATCATTTCCAATGAAAAGATAAATAAAACACCAGACAGAATCTGTTGCCTAATTACAAGTCATGAACCTGATGAAGGAATTAAAATAAAAAAAGAACATTTTGAGAACAAAACACTCCCATTCCAAAGCTGGGTAAAAGCACAAAGAATATTTACAATTCATGAGAAAATAATTCTAAAGAAACTGAGTTCTACAACAAAAGCTTTTCAAAGAAAGATAAAAGAAGCAATAGAAGAAAACATAGAAATAAGTTAAAAAACAAATATTTATAAAGCAAATCCCTTCTCAAAAAACCTATGATTCGCAAGATTTTAGTAAGTAAGAAAGAAAAACTCATCAATAGAGATGGAGTCCTTATCAAAAAAGAAGGAGCTTCTATAAGAACAAAACTCTATTGGAAATCTGGTGATTTGCAAAGCAAGGATGGGGTTCTCAAAGCAGAAGACATAGAGAAAGCAGAAGGAAGAATGAATTCACATACAGGAAAAGAATTTCTCGTATACAATGCGAACTTTTTTGACCAAATAAAAAAGATAAAACGCGGTCCTCAAACACTGCTCCCAAAAGATCTGGGCTACCTTTTCATAAACTCTGGTGTTGGCAAAGATTCTTTTGTGGTCGATGCAGGAACAGGAACAGGCCTTGTTGCAGCATTCTTCGGAAGATACGCAAAGAAAGTAGTTTCTTATGATAAAGAGCCTGAACACACAAAGATTGCAAAAGCAAACTTAGAATTCTTAAACATTCACAATGTAGAACTCAAACAAGGCGACGTTTACGAAAGCCTTCCTGAAAAAGAAATAGACATTCTTATTCTAGACCTTCCAGAACCATGGCGAGTAGACACAAGTGGAGTGAAAAATGGGGGGGCAATAATAGTATACCTCCCAACAATTACCCAAGTGATGGAATTCTGCAGTAATTCTAAAGACTATGTAGAAAAAGTTGCAGAGCTTTTAGAAAGAGATTGGTTTGTAGAAGGAAGAAAAGTACGTCCAAAATCTCAGATGCATGGGCATACAGCTTTCCTTGTTATTGTAAGAAAATTGTAACAACAATCTTTAAATAGCTCCAAGAACTAAAAGAAATTATGACATATGTCGTTGACACTTCTGTAATTATAGAACGCGCAGTTTCAAAGCTGGTAAAAGAAGGAAAAGTGAAAGGAAAAATATTCCTCCCTAAGGCAGTGATGGCAGAGTTGGAAAACCAAGCAAACACAGGCAGAGAAATAGGCATGATAGGCTTGGAAGAAATACAAGAGCTGCAAAAATACGCAAAAAAAGGAGTTATAGAAATCCAGCTCATTGGAGAACGCCCTAATTTCTATCAAATGACTAATGCAAAGCAGGGAGGAGAAATAGATTCATACATCAGAGACCTTGCATACAATGAATCAGCAATACTCATCACTGCAGACAGAGTGCAGGCAGAATCTGCAAAGGCGCTGAATGTAGAAGTGCTTTTCCTTGCAAAACAAATGCAGGAAAAGATTGCCTTAGAAACATTCTTCGACGAAACAACCATGTCTGTGCACCTGAAAGAAGATTCCTATCCTGTTGCAAAGAAAGGAAAGCCTGGAGAATGGAAACTGACAAAACTCAGTGAGAATATATTCAAACAGATTGAGATAGAAAAAATTGCAAAAGAGATTATAGAAAAATCAAGAATTGATCCTAAAGCATTCATAGAAATCTCAAGAACTTCAACAACTATTGTGCAGTATCATGAATACAGAATTGTTATTGTCAAACCTCCAGTATCTGACGGATGGGAAATTACTGCAGTGCGGCCAATAGTAAAATTAGATCTAAGTGCATACAACATCCCAGAAAAAATAAAAGAAAGATTAGGAGAAAAATCTTCAGGAGTTATTATTGCTGGAGAAGTAGGTTCAGGAAAATCAACCTTTGCACAAGCATTGGCAGAAGACTATGCAGCATCAGGAAGAATTACAAAGACTATAGAGTCGCCAAGAGACCTTATTCTCAGCCCATCAATCACACAGTACTCAAAGAACTTTGGAACCTCTGAAGAGATCCACGACATCCTTTTCCTCTCTCGCCCAGATAATGTTATCTTTGATGAAATGCGGGACAATCCAGACTTCAAACTCTACACAGACATCAGGTTAGGAGGCTCCTCTGTCATAGGAGTCCTGCATGCTGCAACACCTATTGATGCAGTACAAAGATTCATCAGCAGAATGGACGTAGGAATCATCCCTTCTGTGCTCGATACAATCATATTCATCAGCAAAGGAAAACTTGCACAGGTTATGACACTAAAAATGTCTGTAAAAGTTCCTTCAGGCATGACCGAAGCAGACCTTGCTCGTCCTGTGATTGAAGTAAGAGACTTGGAATCCTCAAAACTCATGTTTGAAATCTATTCTTATGGAGAAGAAACAGTAGTCATTCCCATTCAAAAAGAAAATGAAGCGCCGCCAGCATTCAAACTCGCAGAAAAACAAATTGAAAGAGCAATGAGAAAATATTTAGACAAATTTGAAGTGGAAATGATAGGCACACATAAAGTCAAAGTCTATGTGCCACAGAGGGACAGAGCAAGAATTATTGGTGCAAAAGGAGAAAATATAAATAAAATTGAGAAAGAATTGGGAATTAACATTGATATTGTTCCTTTGGAAGAAACAACACGAGAAGAAAAGACAAGATTAGGTTATCATGTAACCGAAAGAGGAAATAGTATTCTTCTGCGCATTGACACCCCAAATAGAATGGTGGATGTTTTCATAGAAGAAGATTTTCTCTTTACTTCCACTTCCAGCAAAAAAGGAGAGATTAAAATTAATAAAAAAAGTGAATTAGGAAGAAGACTCACAGAAGCTCTGGATACAGGAAGAAAAGTCTATATTAAAGGCTAAAAACCCATTAAACCCCCTAAAAGCCCTATTTATAGCCAATTCAATAGCTTTATATACCTGAACGAGCCAAATAAAAGCTAGTATACAGGTATCTTTCTAGAGACTATGTATAACTATAACCTATAGGTGAATAAAACAAAAATGGAACATGACAGAAGATCCGGAAATTCCGGACGAGGCGGCTTCGGCGGCGGAAATAGATTTAACAGAGGCGGAGACGGAGGCAGTTTCGGCGGCCCTCGTGAAATGCACAAAGCAGTGTGCTCAGACTGTGGAAAAGAATGTGAAGTACCTTTCAAGCCAAGTACTGGCGCTGATGGGAACCCACGACCAGTCTATTGTAGAGACTGCTACCAAAACCACAAAAAATTCTAAGAACTAAACATTCTTAAGAAAATAATTTATTTTTATTTTTCTCATTATTCTTCAAAGATTCACTAATGTCTCTGTATCATACTGCATCGCATTCAGCAAATTACAAGAGTTCAAACAAAAACATTTTCCGAGAATTTTCTCTTTTCTCTCAACAGCAGCAGGGCTATGCCATAAGCTATCAAAATTATAATCAAAATCTTTCAGATTCGCAAAGGGGGTGGTAGGCTCGCAGATGCTCACATCCCCATTGGAGAAAATAGTCGCATCTCGTATACCTGCAAGACAATCAACAGCTTTCTTCTTATGATGAAGAATAGTGATGCTATGCTCTATTTTTTTCTTTTCAATTCGTGAAGCAATAGTTCCGTCATCCAGCATCTGTGCCAATTCAGTCAACTGCTCTTCACTAGGAGGCTCATAGCCATCATCCTCTCTTATATCCAAAGCTTCAAGAAATTGCGGAGCAACACCTCGCACACTATTCGGCTTTCTCAGCACATTAATTTTCATAGGCACGCCAAGCTCATGATTAATAAAATATTTCAGTTCTGCCATCTCATGAAAATTATCTCTATGCACAACTGTAGCAACAGATACAGCTAACCTTTTATCACGAATCTCATTCAACTTTTTCACAGTCTCACAAGTCTTCTGGTACGCACCTTTCATCCCTCGCACTTCATCATGCTTCCCTTCAAACCCATCAATAGAAAATTGCATAGTTAATCGTGTATCACCTAAGATTACAAGCATCTCATTAGTCTTTCGCACAGTTAAATCAGGTAGCAAACCATTCGTTGCAATATGAATTCTTTTCACATGATTATTCTCTACAAACAAACGAACAATATCCACAAGATCTTTCCTTATGAAAGGCTCTCCTCCGGTAAGAGTCAATAAATCTAAAGGATACTTCAAAGATTTTGTCAAAGCCTCAACCTGCTCAATGCTATGCGCATTTCTGGGATTATCAACTTCTTTCCAGTAAAAACAATGCTTGCATCGTAAGTTGCAGTTATCAGTCACATACAGCATCAGCATTTTCGGAGCATCAAGCTTCTTCACCTGTGCAACACGCATTTTATTCAGTGGAGAAACCATCGCTCTTTTCATAGCTATAGGCAGCTTTGAGAATATCTGAAGAGCCTTATCCTGAGTGGTAGAAACCTGAACTGCTTTCACACAAAAAAAACCTTTTTCCATATATATAAAGTTTGTTAAACCTAAAAGCTAAGTTTTAAAAGGAAAGCATTTCTCACCATGGATATGCCAGAGTAGCTCAGCTTGGATAGAGCGAAGCACTCCTAATGCTTAGGCCGAGGGTTCAAATCCCTCCTCTGGCGCTCTTTATTCTTCAGTAAATATATTCTTTTAAAGGATAGAACAAAAAAAAGAATATGAATGAGAGGATATTTACGAGCAAAATTGAAAAATGTCACAGAGAATGGCTTGCACCAATCATAGGAGTGCCTTCAGAGACCTATTTTGGAATAGATTTTTTAGATGAGCAATACGGCATTGAAATGAAATGCAGGTATAACCGATGGGGCCCATATTTTACAATAGCTGCAGACCAAGTGAAAGACTTTCCAAAAAGATATGAAGGAAGAGAATTTTTCTGGACATTCCTTCTATATGGTCTAAAAGAATTCCCAAAAGAGATAAAAGAAGAGGAAGAACTTGAACCCTATGTAACAAAAAGGGACCTGTGGTTTCTCCCCTAGGACTGGGTGAATCAGTTTCCTACAAGCAGACCAAAATGGGGGCCATTCAAATATGTTTCTAAAAAGAAGTTTCCAGCACAAGACCAATTCACAACTTTTGAACAAACAAAAGGAAATCTTCATATCCTCAAAGGGCTTTCTCTTGAACAAAGATTAATTATTCCCTTCTAAGAAACAATTAAATACATAAAAGACAAACAGAACATATGACAAGAATATACTGGTGCGAATTTCCTTCAGAATGCAACTGGAAAAATATAAGCTCATGGATGAAAGGAGAAACGCTCATTACCTACATTGCTTGCACTTCTCGAGAAAACTATGAAAAACAAAAACAAGAAATACAAAAAGACTATAAAAACATTGAAGTAAACGCCTGGCCAATTTTACCCAAAGAAAAAGGCTACTGGTTTTCAGGATATACAGCAAAGAAAAACATTGATGCACTTGATCAATATAGAGGGCTAAAAATAAAACTAGATATTGAACCGCCAATACCAAAAACATATTCTTTTTTTACTGCACTAGACTGGCTTTTTCTCAACTTATTCAGAACAGCACCAAATAAAGAATACCTCCAACAGAAAATAAACAGCCTCAGTAAAGACACAGACATCATTCTTTCCTCTTTTCCTCTTCCAGCATTCCTCCTCAAACAATGGGGTTGGGCAGAGAATAAAAAAATAAAATATAACTATATGTTCTACTCATCCTTCATCCCAAAAATCCTCCTCCCATTCTATAAAATGTACTACAAAAATTTCTGTAAAAATAAAAATGCTTTCTTCGCATTAGGGATCATAGGGCATGGGATATTTAACAACGAACCAAGATACAAAAATGTACAAGAGTTAAAACAAGATATAAGATTTTTCAGAAAAATAAAGAAAGATAATCTTGTCTTCTTCGAACTCTCTGGACTTTCAAAAGAAAAAGAATACTTCCTTGCTACGAGAGAAAAGGATATAAGGAGAGAATCTTCTTAAACACAAATGGTTTCATTAGGAATAATTATTGATGTCATTCTTCATGTAGATAAATATCTTAATATGCTCATTCAAACCTATCACTTATGGGTTTATGCTATTCTTTTCCTAGTCATATTCCTTGAAACGGGATTGGTGCTCACTCCATTTCTTCCAGGAGATTCTCTTTTATTCACCGCAGGAAGCTTCGCAGGCTTAGGCATTCTAAACATAGGCTGGCTCTTTGGTCTGCTGACACTTGCTGCAATAGCAGGAGACTCCATGAACTATCTCATAGGCTACTACTTGGGGCCAAAAGTTTTCAAAAGTAATCACTCCTATCTCTTCAATAAAGAGTATTTGGAAAGAACAAAAGAGTTTTATGCAAAGCATGGAAAAAAAGCAGTTGTTTTAGGAAGATTTGCTCCGATCATAAGAACCTTTGTTCCATTTGTTGCAGGCATAGGAAAAATGTCTTACAAAGATTTCATTAGATTCAATGTTCTTGGAGCAATTCTTTGGGCAGGGATAATGCTCTTTGCAGGATTTTTCTTCGGCACAATTCCAATAGTCCAAAATAATTTTAGTATAGCCTTATACATCATAATTTTCCTTTCATTCTTACCAATGATTCTAGAAATTATAAAAGCAAGAAAGACTACTTCTTCAAAATAGAACCTAATATCTGAACAATTTGTTGAGAGCCATCACCATGCATATCCAGCTCTTTCATTTTTTTCTCTAACTCCGGAAGCCTTTGTATAAACGAAGCAAAATTCTTCGCAACAGCCTTTGATGAACTATCATGGCTCACCATAATACTATTTCTCAGAGCATATGCATTAAGAATTTGCTCAATATGATCTTGAATAGGATAGCACAAAACAGGTTTCTTATAAATCCCAGCCTCAGAAAGAGTTTTCTGCCCAGCAAGGGTAATAACTCCCTTACAAACTTTCAAGTATTTTAAGAAATCTGGAGTAAAATGAATATAACGAACATTTTTCGCAAGAGAAATATCCAAATCACCGCCAAAAATAATAAAATTCTCTTGAGGATACTCCCTTGCAATAACATTCATGCTCTTCGCAAGCTTCGTGCCAAAGTTAGACCCCCCAAGCATTATAAGGAAAGGCTTATTCTTCAGTTTTAACTCTTTCATCAACTGTTGTTCAGAAGGAAGTTGTTCAGGTAAAGTTCGAACAACAGGAGGAACATAAGAGTAAAGAATATGCTTTTTCTCTCTTCTAAATGAAGGAATAAGAACAACATCTGCTTGATCATAAAGTTTTTCAAAATATTTCGCTTCCACCTTCATCTTATAGTTGACTTTATTCTTTTGTGCATACTCTCTATACAATAAAGGATCAAAACCAAAAACAACAACACACTTCTTTCCCAAAACCCTAGCAAGAGATATCCCTATTGGCTCAAAATCACTCACAATAAGATCAGGAATAAAATTATGAGCATGCAAACGCACCTTCAAAGTCCCTAAAAACCAGAATGCAGGCAAAAAAATATTCTTCAATGCAAAACGAACAACGCTAATCTTCATAGCACTGCCAGGAAGTTTATAGCCAGGAACATGAATAGTATCATATTTATTTTTAAAATAGTCATAAGAATTATCATACCCTGCAACCATAATCCTTGCAGAAGGGAACATCTTTTTGAATGCTAAAATATTGGCATGCTCCCGTATAGCATCACCATACCCAATACCAGTCACAACAAATAATATTTTCATAAGATTTTATAAAACCTCTCTGCATATTTAAGATTATTCTTCCTGCCATAATAAAAAGAACGAAAAATAGCCGGGAGATACAAAGAAAACATATACATCCACTGACTCTTAAACATACGAATATACTGCATTTTTATATCCATAAAAGAAGATATGTCGACATAAACACGAGGATGCTCTTCCCGAACAAGGTTCCAAACCTCATAAGAATAAACAGGATAATGTTTTACTAAACTCTTAACAACCTGTAATACTAAAATATTTACCGCTTGATGATCCGGATGAGGATCCAATGCAGAAGGAACAAATATTTTTTCAGGATCATAGAGAGAAATAAGTTTTTCCACATGCTCAGCAACAAAATCTTTTTCAATTTCCTGCTTTAATTTCGTATCTTTCAAGCCAAGATTCTTATTCACTTTAATGCCAATAAAAGCACTTGCCTCATCTGTTTCTAGGAAACGTGCCTTCTTCACAAATTTCTCTTGCAAATGAGGGCTGCTCTTCTCTCCATGAGAAAAAACAACTTTTACAATAGTCTTCTTCTCCGCAACATACTTAGCTATAGTGCCGCCCATACCTATAGCCTCATCATCAGAGAATGAGCACAAAAAATAAGAATAGTACCCATCAGACCACCCCCTTCACTACCCCATAAGAAGTTTCTTCCTCATCAACAATGTAGTTTTGGGTTCTAAACAATGATTTTTTTTCTAAACAATATCCCATACACAAAAATAAGACAAAAGACTATTTAAACTTTTTCCAACAAACAATCCACAGCAGAAAACTTTAAATGGAGAAAAGAACATAAGAACAACAATGAAAAGAGGAATCATCATCTTGTTGTTTATAACTATACTCCTTCTAACACTTACAAAAGCAAACCCTATCCCTCCATTTTATACAGATGAGAGTGGAAATAAATACACACCAGTAGTGGTTGCAGAATCAGGAATTGGTGGTGTTCCCGTCGTA
>JACRKH010000055.1 GCA_016235495.1 Candidatus Woesearchaeota archaeon | reverse complement strand
TATCAAGACTAATAGAAAAAATATTTCTGCTCTTTTTTATTTTCCTTCGAAAAAGGCTATTTGGTGCAAAAAGCACCAAACAAATTCTTTGTTTTTACCTTTTATAGCCTAAGAATACAAAAGTGTTCTACAGAGCCAAATTAGAGAAAAGTTTTTAAACTTTGTTTCTCTTGAAGCTTTATGCAAAAGAGAGGGCAGTTTACTTTGTTCGTTGTTCTTGGTGTTGTTCTGATAGTTCTTGTTGCTCTTCTTTACGTCTATAGGGATGCAATCTTTGCTCCTTTAAGTGGAACGCTTGTGCTTCCTTTAGAGGTTCAAGAGGTGCAGGATGCGGTGCAGACTTGTGTTGATGATGCTGTTCCTACAGGTTTGCAGGTGATTGGTGCGCAGGGCGGTTATTTTGTGCTGCCAAGTGTTGGTTACACTGTGCCTACTGGCGGAACTGTTGCGTATGGCTTTGATGCGGGAAAGAAAACTCTGCCAAGCTATGCGGTTGTTTTAGAGCAGTACAAAAGTTATTTGTCTACTGTGATTCCTTTGTGTGTAGAGACGCAAGACTTTGGTGCGCTGACTTTGCAAACACAAGCCTTAACTGCTGATGTGGGAGATAGTGAGGGCTTGCATGTTGAAGTGCACTATCCTGTGACTGTGATCACTGCTAGTAATGCTAGCTATGCTTTGCAGGATAGTTATTCTCAGGATATTTCTGTGAATTTTAAGAAGGTGTACAATGCAGCAGAGACTATTGTTGATGCATTGGTTCGAGATCCAGAGCATGATAATTATAATGTCTATTTGGGCACTGGCCTGCAGACAGCTATTGTTCCTGTAGAGCCAGATTATATTATTTATATTGTCAAAGATCCTCTTTCAATGATTGATGGACGTCCTTTCACCTTTAGGTTTGCAAGTTATTATCATCCTGGGAGTGTGAGCGCATGAGAAAATTGCTTTTGTTAGGGATTGTCCTTCTTTTGGGTCTTCCTTTTGTTTTGGGTGATGCTACTGTTGTATTTCAACCTAGTGTTAATGATTTGTCTTCTGATAGTCTTTCTTGTTATAGTGCTTCTTCGCAGAATACTGGAACTTGGGATTGTTATTTTAAATATCGTGGAGTGGCTACTTCTGGTACAGAGGATTTAAGTAAGCTTTCATCTTTAAGAGAAGAGGGTTACAGTTTTGCAAATTTTTATGATGTTTCTACGGGTTCTCCAAAATTAGATTACACTGTTTCTGGGAATTGTAAGGTTGATTTTGATGCTAATAAGAAGATTTCTACAATTAGTGCTTTAGATGATAGCTGTTCCTTCGTACTTTCACCTCATTTGTTGTCTCTGGGGAATATGCAAGTCAATTTTGCAAATGGGGGTGGAGTGGATTTTACAAGTAAAGGCTCTGTGATTAAAAAGATTGCTTCTTATGATTTTACTGAATATGGTGTTGATGGTCAGGAGTGTAAGGCTGCAAGCAGAGATCATGGTGAGAATGTTGAGATGAGCATCACTTATGATTATAAAGATTTGACTATTACTTCTTTGAATAGGGATAAGAATGTGTTTTCTCTCTTTGGTATTCCCTTTGTAGCCGTGACTTCCGGTGATAATGTTGTCTTTCATCTTACGAAGGATCCTGTAGAGTTTGAAATTCATTTAGATGGAGATACTGGGAAGCCAAGAGATATGGCCTTTACTCAAGATGCTGATTTGAATGATAAAGTTACTGCTGATGGATATTGCGGGCACTTTGATGATATGTCAGGCATTGCTGATGGTGCAGAGTTTGCTATGGTGAAAACTTCAGACGCCTGTGCTCGGACACCGACTTGTGCATATACTCAGTATATTGTGAGTCATAGTTTTTACAGCCAACAGAATGATTATTACAGCTGTCAGCCTGATTCCTCGGAAGGTTCGATTCCTATTTATTATAGAGCCTTTGGTAATAGTTTTAAGGATTTGAAGTGTTCTTATCCTTCTGCATTATCTTCCACTGCTCTTTCTACTCTCTCTTGTGCTGATGGAAGTACTCATTGTGTTGATTTATCTCCCGTTGAGGCAACTCATTTTTCTCTTGTTACTGCAGATCGTTCTGAAATGGTTGCAAATATTAATGGTTTAAATCATGTTTATGGGAACGCTGTTGATGATTACGTTGTTTCTGCAGAATATTTAAATGTTGGAGGATTTACTTCTTTTCCCGAGGGAGAGTATGAGATAGCTTATTCTTCTTCTTGGTATTATGTCAACCCTTTTTCTACTGTTCCTTCTCCTCATGCTTTGGTTAAAGCAGGTGCTACTCCTAGAACAACCTATGATGCTCAAGCTCTATCAAAGGACTATGTCTTTCTTGTGGATGTTCGAAGTGGTTCTTTGCAATTTATTTATCCTTATTCTGATTCTCATAATGATCCTTCTTATTATGTTGCTTTGGCTCGAGATAAAGATACTTGTCTCCTTACAGCTTCTGTTTGTGCTGGGAGTATTCCTGGAGACAAAATGATTGTTATAGGAAATTCTTCTCGTGCAAGTCTTTTTGCGAGTTTGGGCAATGTCCCTGTGTATATTGCAGAAGTGGAAAGAGATGCAAATCCTGTGCCTCTTGCCGTTAGTAGGGTTACTGAAGATGATGGTTCTTTTGTGGAGAGTATTTATCTTGGCAATGGGGACTTTAGCTCTATTTCTCAAAAAGTGAGCGTAAAAGAAGGGGATACTGTTTCTAAGATTGTTATGCAGCACGAGGATGCTGGAAATGGAAAAACTAATTTTGATTTATACATGGAGAAAGCGAAAGAGTTAAGAATTATTTCTTCATATACTTCTGGTGAGGGCGATGCACAGTGGGTAAATATTGATTCACGGAAACAGGCTCAGATTTGGAAGTCTATGGACAGTAGTTTCCAAAGAACTGTTCTTAGTGATACGAGAAGAACGTTAAATGCAAATTCTGAAGCTGTAGGTGGTAAAGATATTAGTTATAATGGGATTAAGGATGATCAAAGCAATATTCCAATTGTTAGTGCTGATCTTATTGTTCCAATTGGTATGTTTAATGCTCCTGAAGTAGAAAGATTTGCTTCTGCTCCACAGAAAGGAGTTGCAGATTTAGGTGAAACTTTTATTTCTGGTAGTTCAGGGTTGGTCTTGGATGCAAGTGCTCCTGTCCGGATTGCAGATGCTCCTACGCTTTTCCAGAATAGTTTAGGGAAATCTGAGCTTGATTCACGTTTTGCAGATTTAGAAGAGCTTCCAGTTAGTTTTGATTCTAAGATTATCCACTCTTATTTTGAGAATTGTGAAACTATTGGTAAGACTAATGTTGATAAAAGTAATTATTATACTCTTTGTAAGCCTTCCAGTGGAGGAACTTATGTTCATGAGTATGTTCAATATACTGATGATAATGGAAATTTAGTTTCTAGCTTGCCTAGAAATAGAGTTTTAGAATCTCCTGAGTCCGCAGGAGCAAGCAGAGCTGGTCAAGATTTGGGTTTTCGTTCGTCTTATTTTAATTCCATTTATGATACTCTTCCTAATGTTATTGATAAATATAATGGGGATCAGTTTGTAGCTTTCTTGGAGGGATTTAGTGGCCTACGTTGTGAGGATGTTGGTGCTTCTTATAAAGTCTGTCAGGCTTCTGATGGAACTGAATTTGTTGCCAAATATACAGATGGGACTTTGGATGGTCCTATCAAGCTTCTTTCTTCTGCGGATGAGAGCCGAAGATAGGCTCTGTAGAAAACTTCAATAAAAGCCCATTAGAAGCCTTAAAATTGCTCTACTGCTTATAAATAGAAGTTGTTTTGTAAAAAAAAATTTCTATGCAGAGATATTTTTCAGAGGATAAAAATAATTTTTGGGATTATTA
>JACRKH010000053.1 GCA_016235495.1 Candidatus Woesearchaeota archaeon | reverse complement strand
TCCGGTGCTTGTGCAGGAATAGGAATCTTTAGAATCTCTGCTAAGAGCTTTTCAACAGAAATCTGATTTGGAGTATACGAACGGGTCAGGCTTCTCATACTGCGCCTCCGGCGCCAGGCTCGCTGCGCTCGCCAACACGACGTACCCCGCGAGCGGCGCTATTACTGCTCAAATCGTCATAGCTACCCAGGTCAAGGCTACCAGTACCACAACCCAGCCACGCAACTCTCTTTTCTTTAAAACTTACTCCATTCTTTCCAGTCCAAGGGAACCACACTTTTGCAGGCCTGCCAAAGTATTTTCCTATATCTACCAAAATAGAAGGGTCATCAAGGCCGGTGAGTTTCTGAACATAATCTGCGAAAGAAGAAGTTTTTAATGCATCTTTCAGCAAGGCATCTTCCAAGACACTTTTATCGAAGGGCAATACTATTCTGTTTTGCTGGAGATTGATAGGGTTTGTTGCATTGAAATCTGCTGCAGAAGGATAATGAATTATTTCTGAATTCATATAATTGATGAGCGTGTTCTGGGCATGCCAACCATCCCCATTCCCTTTATCTTTATACTGATCTAAGACTGCTTTTGCATCAGGATTATCTTTTCCTTTGAACAATGCAGCAAGGATGTTGCAACTCAAGGCAAAGCTTGGAATAAATAATCCTTGCTGTTCAGCGTAGACTACGTGATTGTAGGGAGTTTTGCTTGTTTGCTTCCCATCAGCAGCACGGAAGATATCGCGTGCTACCTGCAAAACATCATGACCCCCAACATTATGAAGAGTAAGGAATTCCAAGTTATTCTCTACTGGTGCTTGTGCAGGTGCTTCTGGCTCCGGTGCTTGTGCAGGAATAGGAATCTTTAGAATCTCTGCTAAGAGCTTTTCAACAGAAATCTGATTTGGAGTATACGAACGGGTCAGGCTTCTCATTGTTTCACTCCTTGTATACCTTAGCAAAGTCTCCCACCCAATCTGCCCCAATACCTTGATCTTCTAATCTTTTTTGGAGATTTCTTTCTGTAAAGGGAATAGATCTTTGTCTTAATAGTCTTGTGAGGCTTTCAGTTTTTGGAGAAAGACTTCTTTTTCCTCCAACTGTACATTCTACAAGTTCTGGATGGAAAGTTCCTTGTGGATGTGCTTCATCATAGAAAACATGAGGTTGAATATCTTGCACAACAGCTCTTATCTTTCCCACGAGTGCATCCATCATGAGTTGTCTTCTTCCAGCATATTTTTCTTCAAGTGTTATATCGTTGAGATTTCCGTGAAATGCAGTAAAACGATAGGCTTCTGTTAATACATCTAAAAGAGGCATTTCTACTTCTCCATATTTTAACTCTAGCATATGGCTCATTCCCTTGGCAAGCATAAGAATAGATTGGATACTTCTCTCTGAAGCATGTTTTGTTGCGGAACAAATATCTTTTCCATGAGGGCATTCTAAGCATTTCATAGGGAATGTTCCTTGTTTTTCTTGGTTTAATTTGTCTTGACGACAATAGTCTAATCCTTTATCCAGGACTGCTGAAAATAGATCTGCTTCTATACTTTGTTGTCTTGCTGTACTTGCTATCTGTTTGTGTGCAGCTAATATTTCTTGTGTAAGATCTCTCGGTTCAGCACTTTTAATTCTTGGATCAAGAGATGCGTGATGTATTGCGATCTTATCTTCTGTCGTTGGTTGGAAAGCTTTGTTATCTATATCAATGGTGAGAGGCATACGATTGAGCAATGCACGATCCATTGCAAATGTTCCTGAAAAACCATTGTCTCCACTTTTGTTCATGTTTGCTGTTGCAAGGAAAAGTGCATAGCCTTCCTCTCCCAATGGGATAGGGCGACCTTTGAATGCATAATCTCCCATTGCAAGATCGAAAAAATCTACTTGTACTGGAGGAGGAGCTCTGTTTATTTCATCCACTACGTTTATTGCTGCTTTTGTTCTATCAGAAAGTTGACGAGCAGCATCACTATCATATTTTCCTGAACTCAAATCAACTTGCTGTCTCTCAAAGAGGTCCATGACACGCGTTTCTGGTCTGCCAACAAGGAAGTTTCCATGTGCCTCTCCACCAAAGTGTGTGGTATAAATGTCTCGCACCAGCTGTGTTTTTCCCATCCCTGTATCTGAAACGAAAAAGATGTTTAATCCAGAAATCTCTGCAGCGGCAACAAGGTCTGAAAGACTCAATTCAAGCCTCTTTGGTTTTCCATCTTGTTTGGCATTTAAAATAATGATAGGTCTTGTATTTCTATATACAGGTAATTGTAAATCGTTGTAGGATAGGCTCATTTTATGTTTTTCTCCTTCTATTTGAGTTACTTCCCCCTTTATATATCTTTTGTTTTTGTAATTACTCTTAAGTAACTAATTAAATAGAATACCTGAAGAATATTAATAAGAATGTATTTTTAACTCTGAAAATTGTTCGAAACGCGCCTTGTTTTGCGTTATAGGAAGCTTTATATATTCCCTTAATTTAGGTATAGATATACTCTAAAAGAGGTACTATGCTCAGGCCAAAACAGATTAGGATATTTGAAGCTTTTTTGAAAAAACCGTTTAAGGAATGGACTTATAAAGAGATAAAAGGCTATTCAAAAGGGAAATCAAATTCAATTATTCAAAAGGCAATTGGGCAATTTCTTGCAGAAGATCTTGTTCAGAAAAGAAAAGTGGGAAATATTATTCTTTATACCCTCAACCTTGCGAATACTACTGTTTTTTCTTATTTTGAGATACTTACCAAAGAAAATCTACCATTGCTTGCTGCAAAGAGTTTAAGCATAATTCAGAAAGAGCTATCAGAAATAGAATTTATATCTATTATTCTCTTTGGGTCCTATGCTGAAGGAAAGCAAAAAAAAACATCTGATCTTGATGTTGCCATTATAACCTTTTCTGAGGAAGAGAAAAAGAATTGTGAATTAGCGGTAAAATCTGCTGAACGTAAATCTATTTTACATATAGATGCACAGATTATTACGAAGGAAGAAATGCTTCAGATGTTAAAAGACAAACATGAAAATCTTGGAAAACAAATAGCCTATAAACACCTTGCTATTCAAAACCCTAATATATTTTATTCAATACTGCAGGAGGGGATAAACAATGGATTCAAAGTTGTATATCTATAGAGCAGAAAATGAAATTAAACTAGTAGAAATACTCTTTTTGATAAGTGAAGACCAAAATATACAAAGAGAAATTTTTAAGGTGAATGAACCTGAAACTTATTTTAGCGCAGTGATTACTCATAGCTATTACAGCATATTTTATAGTGCTAAGGCATATTTGATAAAGAAAGGTGTTGAAGTCTCTGCTCCTGAAGAGCACAAAAAATTATTTGATGCATTTAAGAAATTTGTTGAAAGCGGAGAATTAGATGTTGAATTATTGAAGATTTATCAAGAAGCTTTAATTCGGGCTGAATATTTGTTAGGGATATTTAAAGATGAAAAAAAGAAACGAGGGGAATTTACTTATAGGACACTGCCACAAGCAAATAAAGAGCCTGCAAAAGAAAGTATGGAGCATGCAAAAATATTCTTTAAACATATATTGGCTCTTTGCTAACAGAAATGGACTCTTAGCTCTTTTGTTCTTAAGTCTATTTTTCTGCCTAACATAAGCTTGTTCTTTAGATATTCCCCTTCTTTCTCAGAAATAGTGCTCCACGAACCCGCAAATTCAAGTAAACTTCCTTTTTCAAAGAGAGGTATTTTTGTTTTCGTAATTTTTTCCGAATTTTTTGTATTGTAAAGCATCTATTTATTATATTCGCAGGTATAGATATAAAACTTTCTCTCATGGACAGCTGGCAGACCCCTCCGCAGGCTTTATAAATGGCGCCTTACCCAGCAATGAGATGATTACCCCTAAAGAGAAGGCTGACAGCCAAAAAACTGTTGAAGCTATTTTGCATCCTGCAGTCAAACAGTGGTTTTTCTCTAAATTTAAGGAGTTTTCACTCCCCCAACTTTATGGAGTTACAGAAGTGCATGCACGAAATAATATTCTGGTGTCTGCTGGAACTGGATCTGGAAAAACACTCACTTCATTTCTTGCTATTCTTAATGAGCTTGTGGATTGTGCAGATAAAGGGATACTGGAAGAAAAGATTTATGCGGTGTATGTTTCTCCTTTGAAGGCATTAAATAGGGATGTTTCTTTGAACCTTTTAGAACCCTTAGAAGAGATTGAAAAAATATTTGGAAAAGCACATGGGATTAAGGTTGCAGTGCGAACTGGGGATACCACACAGTATGAGAAAACAAAGATGTTGAGAAATCCTCCTCATATTCTTATCACTACGCCTGAAAGTTTAGCACTCTTACTCTCTTCGAAGAAATTTGCTGAACAT
>JACRKH010000056.1 GCA_016235495.1 Candidatus Woesearchaeota archaeon | reverse complement strand
AATGTATGGAGATTCTATGAGAAGCTATATAATTCATGCAGAGCTAGATTTTATAGAAAACCAGCATCATGTTGCTCCAGATGTGTACAAAGGAACAACACACCTAAGAGGGACATTACATTCATTAGAAGATATTACAAAATTAGAGCTTTTATAAAAATGGAATATGATCTAGAACTGGATAGAATAGTAGAAGAAATTAAAAAAGCAAATGCAAAGACAGTGCTCATCCAGCTAGGAGATGGACTCAAACCGCAAGGAACACAGGTTATTGATTATCTGCAAAAAAGAACTGAAGCACAATTATTTCTCTGGGCAGACAGCTGCTTTGGAGTCTGTGATGTACCGCAAGCACCAGTTGATTTAGTCATACAAGTAGGCCATAACGAACTACCGCCAAATTTCTAGGGGAAATAATAAAGAAGCATAAGACTTCCAAACAAAAGAGTTCCATAGGGATGATTCTGATATGCTTTCGTCAAAGGAGTAAACACATAAGAATCTAATTTTTTATATACATAATCACCAAGCCTATCCATAGGTTTCACTGTATAACCCATAACAATATTCTTTGCTTTCATATAATCCTTTCCCATTGCAGCAAGATCTTCTTTAAAGGCACGTACAGGTTTCCCTTTTTCATCAGGTTTCGTTGCAGGAGCAAAACCATACACCGCTCGAGCAACACCTTCAACAGGTTTCAATAAAAAATTGATAATATCTTCAAGACCCATAGCAAAAAGAAAAAAACAAAGCTTTATATATATTTCGGACAAAAAGACAGCCATGGCAAACAAGGAAGAGCAAATAGGAGTACACAAAGGCGCACTCTCGGTGCTCATTATGGAGCAGCAGGAATTTACAAGAGTTCTCCAGATAGTGCAGCAGCAGATAGATGCACATGTAAAAGCATTGAAAGACCTTGGTGTAGACCTGCAGGCAGAAGCAAAGAAAACAAAAAAAGATGAGCTTGATGACAGGTTGAAATAAACCCGCAAGCTTAATAAATCTCATTAAAAAAGCGTATTCTATGAAATTAGAAGCCATTACAGAAAATATCTTCCATCTCCTTTTCCCAACAAAAAGAAAACTTTGTTTTGCACTTATGCGTTTCCAAGAGCACTTTGAATCCCCAGCATTCAAGGGAAAATTCTTTACAAGAGAAGAATATCAACAATGGTACACTCAGAATTCAATAGAAGGAAAAAGAACAGGGCAATTTACCTACTACAAAGATTGGAATGGTTTCAATTTCCCTTCACACATTCTCGATCCATTTTATGAAGGAAGATTTGACCCATTAATGGACGAAGAAGGAGAAGTTCTAAAAGCATTTGAGAAGAGAAAGGGAGCACTATTCTATGTTATTGGAACTTATAATCATGGAGGCCAAAGCATACTCAAACATGAAATTGCTCATGGGCTTTTCCACACAAATAAAGAATACCAAACAGAGGTGCTAAGATTCATGGAAAGCATAGAGCCGCAACTCAAAGAAAAACTAAAACAAAAACTCTTAGAAAGTGGAGGCTATCATCCAGAAGTTGTTATTGATGAAACACATGCACATCTTCTTGCAGACAGAGACAAATTAGAAGAAGACTGGGGCATCCCAGACGAAGAAACAATCCCCCCGCACAATCAACTAGAAGCCATCTTCAAAAGATATTTCCCTTCACAACAATAATATTTATTAAAGGAAAATAACTTTTCCAAACCATGATCATAGTCGATGTAGAAACTGCAGGCATAAATGCAGAGCAAAGTTGCATTCTAAGTATAGGTGCACTAGAATTCTCCAACCCCAATAACCAATTTTATGGGGAGTGCCGCATCTGGGATGATACCGAAGAAATCACTGAAGAAGCATTAAAAATTAATGGCTTTTCAAAAGAGCAGATTAGAGATAAGAATAAAAAATCTCCAAAAGAACTCTTAGAAGCTTTTCTGGCATGGGTGGAAACCTGTGAAGAAAAAACAATGGCAGGAGAAAACCCTTTCTTCGATAGATCCTTCCTCAAAGCTACAGCAGAGAGAGAAGAAATAAAAGTAATTTTTCCCTACAGAACAGTAGACCTGCACTCAATCTGCTACAGCAATCATCTCAGAAGAGGAATTCCCATACCATTAAAGAATAAAAGAACTGACTTAAGCTTAAAAAAGATATTTCCTTATGTAGGTTTGCCAGAAGAACCAATGCCTCATAATGCGCTTACAGGTGCAAAGATGGAAGCAGAAGCTTTCTCACGCCTAATCTCAGGAAAAAGTCTGCTTAAAGAATTTGAATATCATCCCATTCCAGAATACTTGCACGAAGGACGATCTAGAAATAAAACAAGTAAATATTAAATTTCTTGTGATTCAATTTCAAACTGATCATAACTTGCAAGCTCTTCAACAACAACAGGAGTATATCCCAAAGATTTAATTTCATTCATAAATTTTCTTAAATCCTTCTTTGAACAGAGCAATCTTTTCTTCAGAGGATCAATTTCAACATAAAACAAATGTCGAAGAGCATCAAACATCACTTCTACACCTTCTTTTCCATAAATTGCCCCTCGAATGAGACTCGGACCACGAACAATATCAAAAGGCCTCTTCACATGCAATGCACGAATATGCAATCGATTCATGAACTGCACAGAATCTTTTAGCTTCGCAGTGCAATAATGTATTCGCAGATCAGGAAACTCTTCCAGCATCTGCAAAGCCAACTCTTCAGATCCAGCAATGCCATAAGAATAATCATTCTTCGTCTGAAAACCATACTCCTCAAGTTTGTTCTGTTTTGCATCTGCATACTCCAATTCATTCAAATTAAAAAAAGAAACATACTCCTTCGCATAAGAGATAACAGCACGAACATCTTTTCCAGGAATGCAGGGAATCTCAACACCCTTCACCATAGAAGTTTTTATTTTCACTTTCTCCCACAAAGAATGATCATCCATATCCATATGAAAACGAATTTCATCAAGACCAGCTTCTTCTAAAGCTCTAATCTTCTCCTCACTGACCAGCTCCAAAGGGGTATACAAGTGAATATGAAAATTACTAAACTCTTTCTTTAACATGCGAATAACCTCCAAACTTCGATCAAACTTCGCCAAAGGATCACCCCCAGTAATACCACAGCCCTGAGCATCAGAAATACGAGCCTCTTCAACAATTTCTTTCAGCTCTTCTATAGGCCGCTCATTTGCATACACAACATCATGATGAAACTTCTGCTCGGATAAAGGACAGAAATAACAAGTTCTTGTACAAACACCTGTCACAAAAAGAACAAGCTTCCTTCCTTGTACACAAAGCTTGCAACCATCAGCCAGTTCCCCATTCTTGTACGAATAAAAAGCAGTTTTTTGCATACTCTTTTCCTCAAGAACAAATTTAAATACTCTTGCATTTTCCAAAAAGACATGTTTTATCACCTTATTATGCAGACAAATTGCAATCTTTCCTGCAGCTACTGTGACAGAGAAGAATTCTTTCCCCCCGAAGAAGAAATCTATGACTACAATACTCCACCAAGAATAGAATATCCCCTTAGCTCTCTAAAAAAACAAATAAAAAAAGAAGACTATATCACTTTTTATGGGGGAGAACCACTACTTGCCTTAGAAAAAATAAAAGAAATTATGGACACAATACCATGTAAAGGATTTATGATGCAAACCAATGGAACTTTATTACATAAAATCCCTAAAGAATACCTCAATAGATTTCATACTATCCTTGTTTCCATTGATGGAGATGCTGAATCCACAAATAAAAATCGAGGAAAGGGTATACAAGAAAAAATAATGCAGAATATTCATTACATCAAAGAACAAGGATTTACAGGGGAGCTCATTGCACGCATAACCATCACAAAAGGCTCTTCTTTATACCAGCAAGTACAATACTTATTAAATAATGGCTTTACAAGTATTCACTGGCAGCTGGATGCAATGTTTTACGAACAAAGTCCATATGATTGGTTTGAAGCATACAATAAAGATATTACAAAATTAATCGAATTCTGGATGGGAAATATACGACAAAGAAAAGTAATCAAACTCTATCCATTTATAGGGATCACAGAGAGTCTACTCAAAAATGAAAAAGTAAAACTCCGCTGTGGTGCTGGTTTCAACAATTATACCATAACAACAAATGGAAATATTGCTCCCTGCCCAATTATGGGATCCATGAAAAAATATTATGTAGGAAAATTAGAAGAAGAACCCAAAGAAATAACAGTCAAAGAACCCTGCACAAGCTGTGATATCCTTGGACTTTGTGGAGGACGTTGTCTCTATGTGAATCTCACACAACATGGAGGAGAAAAAGCATACACTGCACTCTGTGGAACCATAAGATATCTTATAAAAAGTTTAGAAACCCACAAAAAAGAAATAGAATTGTTTATCAAAGAAGAAAGAATAAGCCTAAACGATTTCTATTATCTCAAATACAATGGAGTAGAAATAATTCCATAAACTATTAAAAGGCAGCTTTTTT
>JACRKH010000051.1 GCA_016235495.1 Candidatus Woesearchaeota archaeon | reverse complement strand
GCTTTAACAAAATTTGCGTATGAAGAAGAAAGAGTAGATGAAATTCTGAAAAGAGTCATTGAAAAAAACAGGGCTATTCTCATTGAATTAATCAAACAAGAAAACGCCTTAGTAAAAGAAGAAGAACAAGCACTTGCTGCAATACAAAAATTGAAAAAGTATAGAGAAGATTTATTGAAGATGGTAAAAGAAGAGAAAAGAATGCATAAGGAGCCACTTCAAAAAGCACTTCTCCAAATAAACATAATAAAAGAACTTCTAGAAAAAGATGCAAAAATAGGACAATCTTTAAGTCTCATAACAAGTGACTTAACAACATTAGTAGCATCATTAAATTCTGCAAAGCAAATAAAACCATAACACTTAAAAATAAGCACTTTTCTCTAAAAAGCATATGTTCCCCTTTAAAATCAAATTAGAGAAAATAAAGAAAATAGAAAGGATTCCTTATAAGGGGCCTTTATACAACCTAACAACAGAATCAGGAAACCTCTTCGCAAATGGTATTCTCGTAAAAAATTCAGGAGGCCTTGGCACACCCGCACACGAAAGATTAATCCCAGGAATGATACACAGAGCATCAGGAGGAGTTTTATTCATAGATGAAATCTCCACATTGTCCCCCCATTCTCAGCAAGAGCTGCTCACTGCACTGCAAGAAAAGAAATACCCTATTACCGGCCAATCTGAACGCTCTAGCGGAGCAATGACACGCTCTGAACCAGTGCCAACAGATTTTATTCTTGTTGCAGCAGGGAACTTAGAAACAATCCAGCACATGCATCCAGCATTACGGTCAAGAATTCGCGGCTATGGCTATGAAGTATACATGAATAATACTATGGATGACACTCCAGAGAATAGAGATAAACTTGCTATATTTGTTGCACAAGAAGTAGAGAAAGATGGAAAGATTCCACATTTCACAAAGGCAGCAGTAGAAGTAATCATTGATGAAGCAAGAAGAATGGCTTCAACCTCAGGAAAGCTCACAGTACGATTAAGAGAATTAGGTGGCTTAATACGTGCTGCAGGGGACATTGCAATAGAAATGAATGCAAAATTTGTAGAACCGAATCATGTAACAGAGGCCCAAAAAATTTCAAAAACTTTAGAGCAGCAAATTGCAGACAAATATATTGAAGCAAAGAAAAAATATGATGTCATTGTTATACAAGGAACACGTGTGGGCAGAGTAAATGGCCTTGCAGTGATGGGCTCTGATGCAGCATATTCTGGAATAGTTCTCCCTATTGAATCTGAAGTAACACCTGGGGGAAAAAAGACAGAGTTCGTTGCAACAGGAAAATTAGGAGAAATAGCAAAAGAAGCAGTAAAAAATGTTTCCGCATTAGTGCTCAAATACTTCGGTGAAGATCTTCGAGAAAAGTATGATGTATACATTCAATTCGTTCAATCGACAGAGGGGGTAGAAGGGGACTCAGCATCCATAGCAGTTGCAACATCAATTATCTCCTCATTAAAAGATATTCCCATTCGTCAAGACACCGCAATGACTGGTTCTCTCTCAGTAAGAGGAGAAGTTTTAGCAGTGGGTGGCATTTCTGCAAAAATAGAAGCAGCAATAGATGCTGGCATTAAGCGGGTCATTATTCCTAGATCCAATGAAAATGATGTTGTGATAGCAAAAGATCGTCTTGCAAGGATTAAAATTATTCCTGTTTTAAGAATAGAAGAAGTAGTCAAAGAAGCAATGGACTGGAAAGGCAAAGAAAAAATACTAAAAACTTTTCTAACAAAGAAAAGATCACAATAGTTCTTTATATTTTTTATAAGCAGCCTCAGTCATCACCCAAAATTTCTTTCGAGTGAAATCTTTAGACACATTTTTCACGAGATGCTTCCTTTCCATCTCTTCTAATAATGCCAACACAAATTGCTTATCTCTTGCCTCCAAGCCAGCAACTTCTGTAGCAGATAGTGCTTTCGGAGATTCATCATAAAGAAGACGTAAAATATTTGATTTAATCTTTTCCATATTGCTTGTAGATATCTTGCTCATACACGAATAAACACATTAATCTATATAAATTTTGCGTTATAACGCGAATAAATAAAAGCCCCCAAAAAGTTTAAGAACAGAATAAATATACTGATAAAAATGCTATTCCAAGAAAAAATTCACGAACTTCTTAAAAAGGAAAAGATTCCTGCAGAGCTCTTGCAAGCCCCTCCAAACCCTGAAATGGGAGACTATGCCCTTCCATGCTTCACTTTAGGCAAACAATACAAAAAAGCCCCTCAAGAGATAGCAAAACAATTACAAGCAAAATTCAAGCCAAACAAATTCATAGAAAAAATAGAAGCAAATGGCCCTTATCTCAATTTTTACCTCAATAAAGCGCTCTACAACAAAGAAATTATTGAAGCAAGACATAAAAAGAAAACCCAGAAAGAAACAATAGTTCTAGATTTTTCGCAGCCGAATATTATGAAGCCGTTCAGTATCGCACACTTACGCTCAACAATGATTGGCAATGCTCTATACAAAATTCTCAAACAGGAAGGCTACAAAGTAATCGGCGTAAACCACCTAGGAGATTGGGGAACACAGTTTGGAAAGATGATGTATGCGTACGAAACCTGGGGAAACAAAGAAGACTTAATGAAGGATCCAATGCATTACATGACCAAACTCTATGTCAAATTCCATAAAGAAGCAGAAAATAATCCTTCTTTAGAAGATAAAGGAAGAGAATGGTTCGCAAGGTTAGAAAATGGCGATAAGAAAGCGAAAGCATACTGGGAATTATTCAGTAAGCTATCCTTAAAATATTATGAAAAAACATACAAGAGGCTGCATGTCACTTTTGATTCCTGGGCTGGAGAAGCATTTTACGAGCCGCAATTAAAGGGAACAATAGACCTACTCCAAAAGAAACATCTTGTAGAAAAAAGTGAAGGGGCGCTCATTATCAACTTAGAAAAATATAATCTTCCCCCTTGCATTATCCAAAAATCAGATGGCTCAACCATTTATGCAACACGAGATCTCGCAGCAGCAATATACCGTGCAAAAGCATACAAATTTGCAAAGAACCTCTATGTGGTGGATGTTCGTCAATCTCTGCACTTCCAGCAAGTCTTCAAAACCTTAGAGCTCGCAGGCTTTCCTTGGGCAAAGGATTGTATACATATCCCTTTTGGAACAATGAACTTTGAAGATGGAGTCATGTCGACGAGAAAAGGCATTATTATCTTCCTGGAAGAGGTGCTTGATAAAGCAGTAGAAAGAGTAGAAAAAATAATCAATGAAAAGAATCCTAAGTTAAAAGATAAAAAGAAAGTAGCAGAGCAAGTAGGCATAGCTGCAGTAGTATTTTGGGATCTTTCACATGATAGAGTAAAAGATATAACTTTCTCATGGGATAAAGTACTTGATTTTAATGGAGAAACAGGTCCATACATACTCTATACACATGCACGTGCAGCTTCCATTCTAAGAAAAGCAAAACAAACAAAGAATCCAAATTATGCAAAATTATCAACTCCTCAAGAGAAAGAGCTTTTAAAACAAATCACATTATTCGAAGAAGCACTGCAAAAATCCGCAGACCAATACAAACCATCCATCCTTGCAAAATATCTTGTGGCACTTGCACAGGCATTTAATGATTTCTATGAAAAATGCCCTTGTTTGACAGAACAGGATAAAAGCCTAGTAGCTGCAAGAGTAGTTTTGGTAAAAAAAACAAAAGAAACGATAAAGCAAGCTCTTTCTTTGCTAGGTCTCGAAGCACCTGAAGAGATGTAATGGAAAACCATAAGCTTTAAAAGAATAAGACTTTTCTAACAGTCCATGCAAATAATATCAATAAATTTCGATAAAGTTTTGGGGGAAAGAAAAAAACCCTTAGAAGTTCCATTAAAGGTGCAGACTTCCATTAAAATAAAAGAAGTAAAAGAAGAAGATCTTAATCTGACAAATAAAAAAGAAGCAGCTTTGAGTTTCGTGTTTGAATATGCTGTGGACTATCAACAAGATCAAGGGACAGTGCTTCTTCAAGGATCTGTTCTCTGCACAGGGGATAAAGCAGAATTAGATGCTGCATATAAAGACTGGAAAAAAACGAAGAAATTTAATCCAGAAATGAGCAAGGAGATATTAAATAATGTCTTCCTTCGCTGCAACATAAAGGCTCTTCTTTTTGAACAAGAAGTAGCACTCCCTCCTCATATAGTTCTTCCTAGACTTGAACAAGGGAAAAAGAAATCAAAAGCTGAAGAGTATATTGGATAAAGCCTTTTCTTGTTTTATTTCGACAAGCCAACAGGCTCTAGACTATTCTTTCGACAGCCTTGCGACACTCTTTCGACACCCCGCCCCATTTTATATTTCTTTCGACAGCTAAATCCTTTTATAGCGGTGAAGATACTCTCTCAGCATGAGTCTCCTCAAGGCTGCGGATACAATAAAAGAATCCTTTAGAAGGGTAAAAGAGCATATGCTTGCCCTAGAAAGAGAAATTAGGGCAAATAGAGAGTTTATTATCCTGCAAAATAAGCGAATCGAGGCCTTAGAGGCCAAAATAAAGCCGGAAAAAGCCAAAGATAACCCTAAAGATACAGGGAAAACAGAAGAAAAGGTCATTTCTATTCCTAATATAGAAAATTCAGGAAATAATCCAGAAAAAGGAGACTTAGAGGAGAATTTACCTATAGAAGAAGAGATTAATCACTATAAAATAGAGGTTCCACAGGAAAGAATGGGGTCTCTTGCGACACCGCGCCGACACGTCGACACTCTTGCGACAGCATTGCGACACCCAGGCACAGAATCCGGCAAGCATTTCGACAGCCAAGATATAGACGAAATTAAGCGAAGTCTCAATAAAGTATTCAATTCCCTTACAAATAGGGAATTTAAGGTTTTTATGGTTATTTACAGCCTAGAAGAGCAACATGCTTCTCCTACGACCTATGCAGAACTAGCACAGTTTTTGGATCTTTCTTCCAGCTCAATTAGGGATTATGTCTCAGAATTACTTAGAAAAGGGGTGCCTATAAAGAAAGAAAAGTCTAGGAATGGGGTTGCCTATGTCTCAGTTTTGAAAGAATTTAGGGATCTGAACCTTATTTCAAAGCTTTTGGCCTTTAGAAACCTCTCCAGAGATCAGAAATCTCTTTTTGATTTGTTTTAGGAACTCTCATTTTTAGGGTTTTAAGCCTATTTTAGCCTTATTTATTCTCAATAACTACAAGAAAAAGAGAAGTACTTCTCAAAAATAATCTACTCTATATAAATAGATTTTATCAAGGATAAAATAAAATTTTTATTGTTTAGAATATTGTTAACTTGATGTTAACTTAACAATAACTTAACAGTAATCTTACGCAACTTAACAATAACTTAACAATAAACTGCACAATAGAAATCTTAATAAAGATATTAACACACTAAGCTAAAAATGCTTAGTTGGTTTTTCAAAAGAGCTGAGAATAAAAGGGTTGCTGAAATAGAAAATTCTGTAAAAAACTCCTTTCAAAGTATGAAAGCAGATATGAATCATGTTGGAAAATGGATAAATCATTTTAAAGAAAAACATGCTCTTCATGAAAGTAATTTTCAAGAGATTGAATTAAGAATGAAAGAACAAAGAGAAGAAATGCAACAATTAAGAGAAAGAATAGCTCTTTTTGATAAAATTATGGGGGAAAATGCCCTAAAAGTGAGAGTTCAGAGCAAAGGAGATGAAGAAACGGCACAATTGTCTTCAGAAAAAGAAGATTTACCTACTGAAGAAATGTCTACCGGACTTCCTCTTGGCCAACAAAAAGTTTGTACAAGACTTGCTGCTTTGCAAAGAGAAAATCCTGATAAATGGATTTCATTAAGAGATTTAGCAGAAGAAGTGTACCCAGAAAAGGAAAAATATGATGATGCAACACGTTCAGCAATATCCCAATTGGTTAATATTTTAGTTGAAGAAGGGTATCTTGCTAAAAAGCGTGTTGGAAAAACAATGTATGTTTACTTAAAGAAAAGTAAGATATCCCTATTTGAAGAAAGAAAATCCTCTACAATTAATAAGAATATTGAAAAAGTAAAGAAATAATTAAACTATATACGTAGCAAAATATTTAAGCAAATACTATAGCTTTGGGAAGGTGTATAATCTAACCAAAATCCTCTTCCTTGCTCATGTATAGACTATCTGAAAAACAAATAGAGGAGATATTAATAGAGGATTTAGATTTAATAGAGCCAGGGCTACGTCTTTTAAGAAATCAATATAGAACACATCATGAAGGGTGTAAGTTCCAAACAAATCTTTACGGTCACCATACTGGTTGTAGAGGAACAATCGATATACTTTGTTTAGATCAAAGAAATAATCTTGTAGTAATTGAAATAAAGTTAAACGCTAACTCAAATGTGATCTCACAGATTAATAAATATCCCCAGTTTCTTAAACATAATTTCCCTCTTTATCAGGGAGAATTTAGAAAGATCCTTTGTTGTATAAATTCTGCAAAAGAGGTAGAGGTTCTATGTAATCAAAATAACATCAGATTTATCCAACTAAATTCTAAAATATTAAAGTATTCAAAGCCACAGACTAATCTTTGTCTGAATGAGCTTCAGTTTATAGAATCCCATACTCTCTTTAAAGAATTCCTTCTTTCTTATAGTTAAGGAACATATGCAACTTCAATCTTGATTCTATCTGAGGATGCTTTCATAAAACTAATATTTTTTTTAAACTTATTAAACTTCGTTATCAATTATACACACATCAAAACATTTAAGCAAAAATCAAAAATTTAATCTCTAAAAAGAAGCTCAAAATAGCCTTTTTTCGTCGACAATCTTTAAATTATATACTTTCTATAATGTGGTAGCCTTCTAATAAGCCCCTTCTATCCAAAATTCCCTCAAAGGCGTGGACACGTGGCACGCCCCCGCGCAGCCTTTATAAAATATTCTTCCCAAACTATACACATGAAGCCAGAGACACTGCAAAAATTTGAAGACTATCTCCATAGCTTCGAAAGAAAGAATGGCAAGAAGCTGGGAGAAAGAACAAAGTATGGAGTCCTGACACTCGCAAAGTTTCTGGAAGAAACACCTCACAATGCATCCCTTACTGCACTAAAGAAAATCCACTCTTCCTACATCAAACAAAGGAGCTACCCCTTAGCAGTCTATACCCTTTGGATGTATCTTAGCTTTCTTGGTTATGAAGAAAATAAAATAAAAGAGATAATCGCATTCAAAAGAAATAGTCATTCAGCCACAACAGATGATGAAAAGCTTGCAGCATCAGTGTTAAACAAAAAAGAATTATTTTATTTAGTAGATCACATTGAAAATAAAAGGGATAATCTTATTATTAGATTTTTGTATGACACTGCGGCACGAGTTTCAGAGATGGCCAATTTAAAACTCAAAGATATTGATGCAGATACAGGAGAAGTTCATGTTTTAGGCAAAGGAAAAAAGCCAAGAACAGTCTTTATCCAGGAAACCACAATAAAACTTCTCAAGGAATATCTTCAGGAAAAAAATATACAAGCGCCGAACGAATTAGTATTTACTATTAAGCCAATGTCCATTTGGTACAATCTAAAAAGATATGGAAAGGATCTGCTGGGAAGAGATCTCCATCCTCATATGTTTCGTCATACAAGACTGCAGCACATGGCAGATGAAGGGGTGGATTCCTTTGCAATCAAATCCTATGCTGGGCACAGTGATATTGCTACGACGCAGATATATGTAAAGAACTCCAAATTCCAAAGAAAGCTGGCATTCAATAAAGCAGGCAATATCTGGCTGGATGATCCAAAAAGAATATAAAGAGAAAGTAAATTTCCATGAAAGAATAAAAATGGAAAAAGTTCAATATTTAACACAACCACTAACAGGTTCTGTGCACTATACACAGGGTAGTCAGGCGCTTATTGCTTCTTTGGAATCCGTGTACGAGAATAATCAGGTTCCTCTGGGGAATCATGGTCTTGCTCGCCAGCGAGCTTTTGGGAATGATGTTGTATGGGGCAATTGGTTTTATGGCTGTCCACAAGTGCAGATAAAATCAGATGACGCACACATTCTCTTTGATGATAGAGTTGTTGATATGAATAACTTAAGAAGCCATCCTTTGTATGATCCTTCTTTTTTGCGTGATCATTGGAATGAGATAAGAAATGGTGCACTTCCTATGCCTAAGGATTATGCTATGGAATTGCTGGGATTATCTGAAAAAGCCGGCTCTGGCGTTCGTGCACTCAAGCATAGTGATTTGACAGAAATAAATCAAGGAATTCCTGTTGCAGATGCAGCTGCAAATCCTTACCTGAAAGCATTTTTGGGTCTTTCTTATGCAGAAAGAGCAGTATATATCAAAGAACATAAAGCTAGAAATGGAGATGTTCTTAACTTATATTGCACTTTGGCAGATGCGCAGGAAGAAGCACAAGGGCGCTTGTCTGTGTTCGATACGTACCTTAACTTGGGTGGCTACAACAATGTAGTTTATGGTTACGCTCGCGTGTTCGGGGTACCGGCGAGCGTAGCGAGCCTCAGCGCCGAAGGCGCTGCAAACCTAGAGCAAAGGCTATAGTGCTTCTACAGGAATAATAAATAATTGTGAAGAAAATCCCTCTTCTCCAGAAAAGAAATACTTTTAAAAGAGTACTATATTCCTTTTTGTATGGAATCCATGCGTGACAGGTTGGAGAGGCTAAAAAATTCTTCTAGTAACGAACCAATTCTTCCCATAAGAAGAGAGCAGAGACCATTTGAAGAAAGAAAATTTCTCACACCTGAAACCCAATTCATGAAAAAAGTAGAGAAAACAATGATGACTATTGAAACACTCAGAACAAAAATGCATTCTGGCACAGACCAATACATTAGTCTCTACCAAGAACTAAGGAAAGCAGAAGAAGATTTCTTAGAATTATTAAAAGACCCTGAAAGAAAATTCATGGATCTTCCTGCTGCATTTGTAAGCAGAGTGGAGCAGACAAAAAAGAAATTACTCACAAAAAAATTATAATTTTATTTCTTTGTACTTACGCCGCCCTTCCCGCCAAGCCATGTAGGAGCAATAGGCTCTATGAGCGGCCAGAGATAGGGTGATGCAGCAACAAGAACCCCAATGATAAGCACATGAATAAGGCTCTCATGCAATCCTCTCCCTGCTGCGCCAGGAACAACTGCTGATGCAGTATACACTTTAATTGCAATAAGGAGCCCTATGACAATGCGAATGAGAATTTCACTCTGCAGCCAAGCAGGCAAAGAACTGCCAACGAGACTCATAAAGAAAGTGATATTGAAAGAAGCAAGGCTGGCAACAATGAGTAAAGGAAAAATATGCAGTCCATGTTTCAACCAGTGTGACCCTTGAAAAGCTTCATCTCCTTTTAAGAGATACAATTCATATATCCCTAAAAGAATTCCCATTGCTATCGCAGGAAGAATAATCAAACCTGGAGTTGCTTGTACCACCATTTTTTTTTATACAGACCAGAGAACTATATAAACTTTTTGTAGAAATAGATTCGCGTTAGAACGCTTTAACCCTTTTGACTGCAAAATTTCTTTTTTGCATTTCCTAAAAAGAGAGAATTCAAGAACTACAGGCCTCAAAAAGAGAAAGAGGAAGATATATAAATTACTTCAGGTATCCAGCACGCAACAAAATCAGGAGGAGATACCATGGAAGATCTCTTAAGCAGACCATTAGTCATGGAAGATGATGATGATGACGATTGGGATGATGATGGCGATGATGACAGTGGAACAGATGATGACTGGGATTAAATAATCTCGTACATCACAGCATCTTTTTTTATTTTTCTTATAACAAAAAATACATTAACACAGGAATAAGCAGAGCACCCATCATATGACTTCTTGCAACATGCATCTGCGAAGGAAGCAAACCAACACAAGTGCTCACAGAGAGCACAAGCAGCCCTAGCCAGCCGCAAAGAAGAAAAACAAGAATACCGATAAATAAAACAATAGCAATACTTATTTTTTTGTAAGAAACTTTCGGCATATACTTGCAAAAAACCTGAGAAAAAGACAAAGTAAGCACAGTAGCTATACTTCCTGCACTGAGTCCAACAAACAATAAAATAAAAAGATCAGACTTGCTCAAAGTCATCAGCTGTGAAAGCACAACAACTGCGCCATTTCTTGCCTTCTGCAGAGTATACAGAGTAATCAAAGAGAGCAGCATATTCACAGTAGACAAGCCTCCAACCAAAACAAGATACGCCTTTTCATTCATTTTCATCAAGCTCGTTCCTAATGCTGCAGCCTGTGCCGGTCCAAGACCTGGAAGAAAACTTGCAATCCAGCCTATAAAGACTGCAAGAGGCACAGCAAGAACAGAATCTCTCAGAGAAATATTTCCACTCTTTTGAACAGGGATAACAATCTTCTGTTGAAGACCTTGCACAAGCATTGCCACACCAAACATGCCCGAAAACAAAGGAAATAATCCCTGAGAAAGAGGAAGAGAAAAAACTGCAAGCCCAAGAGCACCTGAAAGAAGAAAGAGGAGCAAAGCAAAAATGGTATGTTTCTCTCTCCAAAGCATAAAAATACAAAGAAGCAGTAATAAATATCCAATAAAAGGTTCTAAAAAAGGATAAACCACAGGCACAAGCAGGAGAAACAAAGGAACGCAAAGAAGCGCAAGCAGAAGCCCGCCAAAAGCTCCAACAAGACTCAAGAGTACAGCATCCATTCCCTTTCCTTCAAGCAGTAATCGCTGTGCAGGAAGCAGAGAAAGACTGCTCTCTTCATCTGCTGCACCCAAAAAAGTAGAAGGAAGCGTATCAAGAAAAGTGTGTGTGATAGCCATAGCAATGATAAAGCAGCCCAGAGAAAGTACAGAGGCATACTCTAACAAGAAAGCAGAAATACTGAGAAGCAAAAGTGCAACAAGGTTAATATGCACACCAGGAAGCAGACCGCTTATGGTTCCGCAAAATATTCCGAGGATCAGAGCAATAAAGATTTCCGCAAGCATACAGGGAAAGAAAAAAAGAGAATTATAAATGCATGCACAAAATTTCCGAAAGATTTTCAGCAGCTTTTGCCAGGAGTATAACCAGCAAGCTCTTCTTCAGAATGAAAGCAAAGAAGATTCTCACTTTTTATTTTTCGAGCAGTAGGGCAGTCTGGCCTATGATAAATTTTGGAGTTCTTGCTCGCAACATACAAACAGTTCTGTTCAGGACACGTCCATACACCAAGATGCGCAGCCTTTGCCTCAGCTTCTAAATCCTTCAATTCTTGATATCTATTCGTTGTGCTATTATAATAATCAAAAACAACAGCATACCCATAATGTACAAGATAGTCATTCACAGAAAGATTATTCACATACACATAACGAAGAAATCTTCCATATTTTTCTTTATCCTTCTGATCTCTTTCCAAATAGATTTCTTTCCCTAAAGTAAGATTTGCAAGTGCATCTCGGGCTTCAGAAGAAAAACAGGTCCCCAGCTCAGGAGTATTAATCCCAGCAAGTCTGATTCTTCCCATATTCACATCAAGCGTATCTCCATCGAGAACCTTTGTAACAATAAATGGCCCTTGAATTTGTGAATTTGCAGCACAAGCAGTAAAGAAAACAAGAACAAAGATAAAAAGTATTTTTTGAAGCATATGCTACGAAACAAAATAAGGCTTCATAAACTCTTCCAAGAAATTTCCGAAAATCCTTCAGATGCTAGCAACAGCCATCATTCTTTCAAATGGGGAAGGAACTTCAAGACTTCTTCTTCGTATGCCTTCCAATCTATCTTTTTCATTCGTTGTAGAAATTATTTTTCCTTTGGAATAAACACGAATATCTCCAGATTCTTCACTAAGAGTAATAACCTTTGAACCCTCATGCTTATGCGAAGCAACTAATGCAGTAGTATGTCTTGTTCCCACATCAACGCCAAAACCAAGAATCAAAGCGGGATTTTCTAAGTTCCCAAACTCCTTTTTTCTTTCTCGCAAGAGTTTTCTTGTATCTAAGTTAGTGAGTTGCGCACCAACGCGAAGAATCTTTCCCTTGTTATCCACGAGAACTGCACCATCACAGTTTCCCATTTCATCAAGAAGATCAGGCATGACTGCTTTGAAAGGTCTTCCAACATATTTCATTGCAATACCTGTGAGGCCATTGTGAGTATCTTTCAAATTCTCTTCAGGAAAATTAAGAACAATAAGGTAGGCAGGCCTTTTAGGCGTTTCAAACTGAACATAGTTCACAAAACGACCAAATATTCTGCTGACGGAGGCTGCAGCATGGACACAATCATAACTAATCCCATAGTTCATATCACGTATCTTTGCCACTTCTTCAACAGTCTTTTGGGTCAAACCACCAAGCCTGTTTTTTCCTATAAATCCCTTTAATTTAGTCATTACCTGCACCCTTTTCTAGATTATAAATAAAAGTTTGTCTATTATAAACTACCTTTTCCATATTTAGTAAAACCATTAGTTTTATATATAAACTTTACCTATTTACATTTAAAAATGGGTGATTTTTCTAAAAAAGAGAAAAGTATACTATTTGAGTTAAGCCTTAATTCGCGTTCTCCTATCAATAAAATGGCAAAGCGACTCAAAATGAGCCAGCAAGGTCTAGATTATCAGATAAAAAAACTCCATGAAAAAGAACATATCAAATCATTCCACACAGTCATAGATTATGCCTGCTTTGGCTATCATGCATTTAGACTTTTCCTGCTTCTCAACCACCAAAAAGGAGACTTCAAACAGTTTTTTCAGTCCCTAGAAGAGAACCCAAATATCCTGCATCTGCAAGAAACAGGGGGGCATTGGGATCTGCAGCTCAGTATCGTAGCCAAAAATGCTTCTCAATTTCACAATGAGCTTCAAAAAATTCTTACAAATCATAAAACACAGATTAAAAATTACACAGCATCAACAGTCATCTCAACATATGAAATGGGAAGGAGGCATTTAGCAGACTCTGCAACACACACAGGAGCGCTTGTTATTGGAGGAGACAGAGAGCAGGTAAAAATAGAGCCTATAGAAAAGAGAATATTAAAAGAACTCTATGAAAATCCTAGAATTTCTTATGTACACCTAGCAGCAAAATATAAATTGAATCCAAAGACAGCAGTGAATAAAGTTCGTGCACTTGAAGCAAGAGGAATCATAAAAGCCTACAGTGCTTCTTTAGATCCCTACAAGTACAACTGCATCCCCACAAAAATTTTATTTCGTTACCAAGGTTGTTCACCAGAACAAGAGGAAGAAATTCTCAAATTTTGCAAGCAGCAAAAAGAAGTAGTAAGAGTAATAAAAACTCTTGGACACTGGAATCTAGAAGTGGACGTCGAAACAAAGGATACAGTGGAGTTAAGGAATATCTGTCTTCAGTTAAAAAAACACTTTGGAGACTCAATTACAAAAATGGAAACAACACAGATGTTTAAACTGCACAAAGAAAAATATTTGCCTCAATCTTTTTTCACACAAGAATAATTTTTTTCCCTTGTATTTCTAATTCTCCATTATATCTATCGACAGTCCCTCGTACAGAAATAAGACTTTCTTTTTCTAAATCCAGATTGCTGTCAAAAATAACTACTTTAATCGAGCCGGTCTCATCGTGAAGAGAAAAAGAACTGCTTGTAAGGCTTTTACTGAAATGCTCAACATGCCCTTCAATAAAAACAATATCTCCTACGTCCTTGTCAGTAATATCCTGAATGGCAGCCAGAGGCATGTCTAAAGTATAAGAAAAAATCCCCAAAAGAAGAACGCCTGCAAAAGAACAGCATAAGGAAATTTGAAATAAATTTTTTTCATTCATAACTTTTCATCATGATGTCACCTTTATAAATTATTAGACTAAAAAACCGAAAGATTTTCACCAATACCACATGTCTGGAATATCTGGACAAATTAATTTTTGATTATAGACTTTTTTATTTGGTATCTAGACATCCAACATGCGTTCCTTTGGGTTGCGGTAAGTTACTGACTGTTAAGTGAAGGTTGGTAAAAGAGGGAAGTTATTTGTTTTCTTTAGATTTCTCCCTTCTTATCCAAGTAATACTTTAAATATTCTAAAAATTCTTTCGAATTTGCAAAATAATTTAAATATGCCCTTTTTAATTCTTCTATAGATTTTGCACCAACAAGAACAACATCTTTATTAGGACTACCACTCTGTAATTTTTCTGCTTCAAGATAGTGTTCCGTTGCAAGAGACTCTGCTTCTTCGGGATAACCCCTAACACTTAATTTTGCATTATTTTCTTCTGATACATCTAATTCAAGTAAAAAGAAGTGTAATTGTTTAAGTTTGGGTTCTATTACTTTTAATGCTTGAGACCAATTATCCATTTTTGAAAAAATTTTTAGCTTGTCTACTTTTTCTTTAATTACTTTGTAAAGTTCGCTGTTATTAGTCGGTGTTCCTTCTACTTCTTTTTGGTTTTCCATTTTTGCAAATGCGGAACTAACCAATTTAAAAAACTCTTTCCATTCCTCTTCACCTTCATTAGATTTAATTGCTTGTTTTGTAAATAAATCAACTATCTCTATCGCTGTAGCCCATGAGTGTTGAATTTTACTTCTAATTTGAATTTCAATAAGTAAACCATCATATGTATTTATTTTATCACTTTTGTATTTGTAAATTAAATGTACACTTCTATATCCATCTTTTTTAGGGCTTTTTATGTAATCTTTTTCCCTAATTTTTCTATGTTTCAACCCACGACTTTTTCGATAAATTTCAGTCAATTCATTTACTTTATCAACACCTGACAACACAGACCTACATCCAGCAATGTCCTGCATTTGAGATAAACTCATAGTTTTTGTTTGTTCTCTTTTGAGTTTTTTTAGGATAGATGGAACTCTTTTTAGTCTCTGAACAACTAAAGCATTCTCATCAACCTTTTTAGACATTTGCCTTAGTCTTGCTTGAAAAGTATTCATAGGATACCCATGAGAGGAGCGCCAATTATTAAGAATAGTTAATGCTTCCTCTTTCGCTTCTTCCATAGAATCCTTATTCATAAGAATGTGCCCTGCTCTGTCTATCCTTGCTTTTCCATATAGAGGTTTCGTCCATGCCATACTTTTTAGTAACGGTGCAGAGTTTATAAATCTTTGCATGCGTTAGCAATCTTTGCATGCAAGAATTTAAATGATTCTTAAATCTAAATATTGCATGCAGAATAAAAAGGGCATGCAAGAATTAACAATTACCCCATTATAGCTATGGGGATTTAAGATGAAAAAAACCAAAGAGCTGAATGGCACACATTTCAATGTTCTTATGGGAGCAAGTAGACATCTCAATACGTGCCTGAACATAGCGAAGAAATACGAAGATGAAAGGCTGAGGCTTAGCCTAAATCGAAGTGCAATGAACATTTCAGTCCAAAAACCTTCATAAAAAGATTAAGGACAGAGCCCACCAATAGATTTATATATTTTTCAAATAAAGATAAACAAATGGATACGGAAAAGCAAATTGAGCTTATAACAAAGAATACAGAAGAAGTTCTCACCCCTGCAGATTTAAAACAGCTTGTAGAAACAAATACAAAATTAAAACATTATATTGGATTTGAAATCTCTGGAAAAATACACCTTGGAACAGGTTTAATGACTGGTGCAAAGATTGCAGATTTTCAGAAAGCAAAAATAGACTGCTCTTGCTACCTTGCAACATGGCATGCATGGATTAATAACAAACTCGGAGGAGATTTAGACCTCATAAGAAAAGTAGGAGATGGATATTTTAAAGAAGGTTTGAAAGTCAGCATAGAAATTATGGGTGGAGATTCAGAAAAAGTAAAATTTATTTCGGGAGATCAATTATATCACAATAATGATGAATATTGGCAGACTGTTCTCGAAGTGAGCAAAAATATCACATTGAACAAAGCGATGAAATCAATAACAATTATGGGAAGAAAAGAAGGAGAGGCAGTAAACTTTGCGCAGCTCGTTTACCCTGCAATGCAGGTTGCAGATATATTTATACAAGGGGTGAACATTGCCCATGCAGGCCTTGATCAGAGAAAAGCACATGTCATAGCGAGGGAAGTAGCACTCAAAATGGGAATAAAACCCTTAGTGGATAGAAACAAAAGAAAATATGCCCCCATAGCAGTCCATCATCATCTTATACTTGGTCTGCAAAAACCTTCAGTATGGCCGGTTCCAAAAGAAAATATCCAAGAGCTCTGGTCATCGCAAAAAATGTCCAAGTCTATTCCAGGCTCGGCAGTTTTTATCTTAGACACAGAAGAAGAGATCCGAGACAAACTCAATAAAGCCTTCTGCCCAGAAAAAGAAATAGGTTTCAATCCAGTACTCGATTGGGCAAAGCATATTCTCTTTGTAAAAGAAAAATATACTCTTAGCATTGAACGCCCTGAAAAGTTTGGAGGGAATGTATCTTATAACAGTTATAGAGAATTAGAAGCAGACTTTGCACAGGGAAAACTTCACCCCATGGATTTAAAGAAAGCTGTAGCTGAAGCATTAGTCAAGAAATTAGAACCAGCAAGAAAACACTTCCAAAAACCAACACTCAAGAAACTCGCAGAAGAAGTGCAGAATCTCACAATAACAAGATGAGTTGTAAAGTTCTAGTAGAACATATACGAGTTGCTTAATATGTTATTAGTTCCCCAGATTAAATCAAACAATCTTTTAAGAATACCCACTTAGTTTACTCAGTTCGTGTGTATTGTAGACTTTAATTTTATTTTGTTCTCTTAATTTTTTGTCATTACTCCAGATTGCACAATCCAATTTTAATGCAAGTGCAAAATAAGCCATATCATCAGGATCAGGTGTGAGTTTTTCTGCTTCTTCAACATAGGGAGCCAGTTCTTCAAGAGAAACAATAATAATCCTTCTTTTTAATATTTCAACAAGCCTAAAGAATTCTTCTGTTGTTCGTTCTGTTTTATTCATAATTTCTTCTTTATGCTTCTCAAGTTCAGTAAAAATATACTCCTGTGTGAACAAGTGAAAATTTCCGCTAAACAAGAGTAGCTAAAGCTTTCTTTAATCAAAGCTGAAAATAGAACATTAGCATCAATAACGAGATCCACACTACCTCGCCATTTTTCGTAGTTTGTTGCTCACTTCTTTTCCCATCCTTAAAGCCTCAGCTTCAGTAAGTTTGCTCTTCTCTTTGAATTTTCTTAAGAATTCCATATCTTCTATCTTTTGCATAAAAGCTTGCCTCGCTACTTCAGACCAGTTCATCTCCGGAAAAGAGTCCATTTTCTTTTTCATTTCGTCAGGAACAGCTAATGTTAGAGTTGTCATTTGAATACACCTTATGTTATGGGTATATAATTATATTACTTGTAAATATATAAATCTTTCTATCCTGGGCTTTCCTGACATCCTTAAAATATAAAGGCCCTACGCCTTCTTTTAATGATTGAGGCAAAAAAAGAGGTGGTAGAGCCATGAGTAAAAAGCAGTTTAGTATTATAAAATTTGTGATAAAATTACAAGAAATT
>JACRKH010000052.1 GCA_016235495.1 Candidatus Woesearchaeota archaeon | reverse complement strand
GACCAGATAATACTTACATCATTCCTTAGTGCTTTGAGCAGACCTACGCATGCTCTTGCTAGACCACCTAGCAAGCCGAGACCTAGTGCTTGTGTTAGCATTTTATTTTTGATGGTGAAGAAGTTTATAAGTTTTTTGTGTGAAAGAATTATTAAAAAAATAAAAAATGTGTGCTTATCTCCACATCGTGTCGCCTCTCTTCTTATGGACAGCCCAGCTTCCCATCATAATGAGAACACCTATTGTGTAATGCAGCATACCATAGTAGAGAAGGCCTGTGGATAGTTGTAGGATGAATCCCTGGACTATAAATGCTATTCCCAAGACTTTGAGTACAAGTAGAAGTGCCCCCCATAACACTCTGCTTCCTCCATTTGAACTGGAAGACCTCATCACCGCTCTTTTTTTTGCAACCACTCAGGTCACCTCCTTTTATATAACTTTTTTGTAGTAGACATTTGTCCTTTTTAAATCTTTATTATAACTTTTCAGTCAATACAATTAGAATATCCTTTTCTGAAAAGAGAGAAGAAAATATCTATTTTATGCTGAGCAGCTTCTTTACTTTTTCTTTGTTGAAGCCTACGATAATACTTCCATCAATATCTGCGACAGGCACGCCCATTTGTCCAGATTTTTCTATCATTTCCCTTGCTTTCTCATGATCCTTGGAGACATCAATGTCTTTGTATTTGACGTTGTGTTCTTTTAGAAAATTCTTTAGCTGTACACAATAGGGACAGACTGGTGTGCTGTAAATGGTTATGCTGTGTTCTTTGCTCATTTTCTTACCTCCGGGATTGTTAGGCCCACAATGATTATGAGTATGGAGAAAATGAAACTATATAAAAGTATTTGAAGCATACTCTTGAGGAAGAATTCTTGGGGAAACATTTGTATGAGCAGTGCGTCTGGAGGCAGAAGCCAGTAGTTGTTCGTGAAAATAACTTGGTGGAAAAGAAGAAATATTTGCGAGAAGTATTGGCTTGCTATTCCTGTGAGCAGAAGAATGCCTATGGTTAGCAATCCTCCTTTCCAGAGTTCTTTTTTGAGGTCTTTTGTGGGGATGTTGTATAGCTTTATTCCTATGAATGTGCTGCAAACTAAGAAAATAATCCAAGAGAGCCATATTCTGCTGCGTACATCATGCATGTGTATCTGCTCCTGTTCTGTGTAGATTGGACTTAAATCTCCTCCAAGAAAAAAAGAGAGAATATCTTGCACATTTTCTTTGTAGCTTTCATATGCTGGCACATTTTTCTGGTAGAAGCCTGTATCGAAAATAAGAAGGTTGAGGCTGAGAATAAGAATAATTATTGGAATAAAATAGAATACTTTCATTGCAGTGCATACTGGGAGAGTTCTGTGTGATTAAGAAATGGTGTTAGATTATATATTTGTGCGGCAACAAAGGCATATTCTTTTCTTTGCTTTTGCACTGAGGGAAGCTGGGGCATATTTTATTCTAAGCTTTTCATATTTATAATTATTTCTTTTTTAGTATGAGCATGATGATGACTGCAAGCAAGGTTACGAGAATGGCATAGATGAATTTTGCTGAGATTTCTCCTGGGATGGAAAGATATTTTTCAAAAAATGTTTGTATCGCTGTGTTCCATGCAAGCGCTGCAACAAGACTGAGTGCTGAGATAATGAGAAGGTTTGTCTGCTCTTTGAATTTGCTTCCAATTTTTTTAATGTGCATGTTTTTTCTTCTCATGTTTCTGTTTATGCATACAAAAGTTTAAATATCTTCTTATCCTTAGCTGTTTTGGAGGGGATAGTATGGCTGTCATCTATAATAGGCTTAAGGATTTTACTGCTTCAGAAATGGATCAGATTAAGAGTTTGACGAAAGTCACCCACGATAAAATACGCAGGAGTTTTAAGGATGCGAAGCTCATTGTTGATGTGCATCGCATGGAAAAGGCTGGGGCAAGGTGCAAATATTCTGTGCATCTGCGTGTTGATGATCCCAGTTTGATTTTGTCTGCAGAGCAGGCTGATTGGGATCTTACCAGGGCTTTGCATGAGGCTATTGCAAATTTAGAGCAGGAAGTGCAGCATAAATATAAGAAGGGCATTACGCGAAAGGGCGGGCCTAAGCCTTTGATGGAATAGCAGTTATAGCTTTGTTGTGGATGAGTGGTGTGACAATTGGTGGAATTGGAGAGGATGTCTATTAAATCCCTGGATTTTTCTGGGAAAGTTCTTTATCCTTCTATTTTCTGAATGAGCAAGGTGTTACCCTTCCAAGATCATATACTAAATCATAACCTTCCTTATTTTGAGGTTTATAAGACTTCATTTGCCTAAGCCCGAGGTTATAAAACTCTCCTTTTGTGGGTAATAAACTTATACTTAAAACTTTTTCTTTTCTTAAGAGATAAGCAACGGTGTAAATATTATTATTCTCATAAGTAAAAATATTTTTATATGCATGCACATTTCCAATTACAACGAATAATTTCTTAAATTTAGCCGCCTTTAATAAATTTCCCGCAATAATAGACTCTCTTTCATTTTGTGAGCTTATCATTGTATCTAAAGAAATATCTACACAAAGGATTTTTATTTTATTTATCTTATTTTTATTTAATAAATATATTTTCTTTATTAAATTTATATATTCTTGACTATTTCGTCCATCACTTTCTTCTGAATTTTTGAAAAAAAGACAATTGTAAACTACATTTTCGTCACCAGATTTTAGATAATTATTTATTCTCTCTTGGTAATCAGATGGTATCTCTAAAGCAAGATTATAGGGATAGTCAATAAATTCAAAAAAAAGAGATAAGATTAAAGGAATTTCTTTTGTGCCATGGACTTCACCAAAGAAAAATATTTCTTTTTCTTTTAATTTGTCTTTGATTAATTTGAACAAATTTTTTGCATGCCACTTAATTTTCTCCATATTGTAAAAGGTCCACCAAAGCCTCTTTTATTTTAAGACCTGTTCGTTCTTGTATCCATACCCATTGTCCATTAGGATTAACTTCAAGAAATACAAATTTACCTTCTTTATCAACTATTAAATCATATGCTCCAAAATTTATTCCCAGTTTCTTATTCATATTTTTTAATTTTTTTTCTAGTTCCATAGGCAATTGGTATGATTCATGTTTTATTCTTCTAGTACCTAACCTCCAATCTATCTTAGAATCTTTATCTTCTTGGGAATATAATGCTGCCGAAAAGACTTTATCGCCAATAACGGTTACTCTTAATTCAAAATCCTTTTCAACATAGCCTTGAAATAAACAAGGAGCTAATTCTAAAGATTCTTTAGTGGGTAATTTTGATTTGTCTAATAATCTTGTGAAAAATAAATAATCATTGCCGTTCATATTATCATACCAATGTCCTTTAATACTTTTAATTATAACCCTTTCAGTATTTATCTTGTAGAATTCATTAAAAGAGCTTATGTCTGTAGTTATCAAAGTTGGAGGTATTGAAATTCCCAATTCTTTAGCATGAGCTAACTGAATAATCTTATTTCTTGCCAACTCTATTTTTGCAGGATTACTTATCCATAGCTTGTTTATCAGGGAATTGAAGAAATAGGTTGTATAACCCTCTATTTCATCATTAATATAAGCTGTATATAATGGATTATCTCCTTCATATTTTCTAAGCAATGGCCTCCTATACCATATGGATGTAATATCTTCTATATTTAGTGAATCTAGTTTATGTATTGTTTCTTTATCATTAATTTTACTTTCTAAAGCAAAAGTATTTAGGTAATCATTAGTATACACCACCCTAAAATTTAAATTTCTTCTTTTAATTTCTGGAACAACGTAATCTACATGGGAGTCTTTATCATTTGATAATATTAATAAAGCCATTTTATAAAAAAAGAGGAATGAATTTAATCATCCTTTTGGTAAATTGAACCCCTTGTACCTGTTTCTCCGCAGTCTTGCCAATCTAGAGGTAATTCTTGAGGGAGGCTAAAGTAGTTCGCTCCAAAGGGTTTATTTTCTGGGTCTAATCTTAAGTCATATGATCTAGTTTCTGGTTTATCTTCTACCTGTCCTTGTTTTATTTGGTAGAAAGTATCCACTTTCTTTTCCAAGGTTATTATGTTTTCATCCATTTTAATCCTCCTAGAAAAATTTTTGATGAACATATTTAATCTTTCTTGTTAATAAAAATTTGTGTAATCCAGTGATATATGCCACCAAATAAGATTTCTTGCTGTTTCATGGAATAGGAATGTTGACTTTCCCATTAGTTTTATAAATTTTGCCCCCTCCCTTTATCGTATGTTTTATCAGCAAGAGGTGAAAGAGGTGATGCAGGCTCTTTCCAGTTCTGAAAAAGGCCTCTCTTCTTCTGAAGCAAAGAAAAGGCAGAAGAAGTATGGCTTGAACAGCATTGAACAAGAAAAGAAAATTCCTTATCTCTCTTTGCTTGTTCAGCAGTTTAATGATCCTTTAGTCTGGGTCTTGCTTTTTGCAATTCTTCTTTCTTTTTTGATACAACATATGGTTGATGCACTTATTATTGCTATTATTCTTATTCTTAATGCAGGTTTTGGTTTTTTTCAGGAATATAAGGCTGAAAAAGCTATTCTTCTGCTTCGAAAACTTCGGGCTTATGAATCTCATGTTCTGCGTGACGGCAAGCATGTTGTTTTGAATAGTGATTTTCTTGTTCCGGGAGATATAATTCTTCTTCATGAAGGGGATAGAATGCCTGCTGACTGCCGGCTCATTGAAGTGCATTCTTTTTCTGTAGATGAGGCTTCTCTTACTGGTGAGTCTACTCCTGTGCAAAAACAAGCAGCTGCTTTAGGAAAAGAACTTTCCCTTGCGGAGAGAACAAATATGGTTTTTGCTGGTACAGCTGCAGTGCATGGCAGTGCTGTTGCTCTTGTTGTTGAGACCGACCAGCGCACAGAACTGGGGAAAATTGCACAGGCTTTGGAAAATATTGTTGAAGAGCCTACCCCTTTGCAAAAGAAGCTCAAAGAGATAGGAAAAATACTTACTCTTGGTGTTGTCTTTATTTCTCTGCTTGTTTTCTTTTTAGGTCTTTTGCGATCTATTCCCCTTGTGGAAATGTTTTTGGTTGCAGTGAGTCTTGCTGTGGCAGCAATACCTGAAGGGCTGCCAGCTGTTGTGACTATTACTCTTGCTCTTGGTCTGCGAAGAATGCTGAAGCGCAAGGCATTGATTCGAAAACTGCATGCAGTAGAAAGTTTAGGGAGTGTTACTGTTATCTGCTCTGATAAAACTGGCACTCTTACAAGAAATGAACTCTCTGTGACCACACTCTTTTCTTCCTTTAAAGAATTTGCTGTGACTGGTGTAGGTTATTCTTTGAAAGGGGATATTTTATTTGAAGGGAAGAATGCAAATAGTGCTGTTCATTCTCTGCTTCAAATTGCAGCAACTTGTAATGATGCAACAGTTAGCTTCGGCGACCCAACTGAAAGAGCGTTGCTGGTGTTGGCAGAAAAAGGGAAGGTAAAAGCATTAGAGAGAAAAATAGAGGTTCCTTTTTCTTCAGATTTGCGTTATATGCGTGTTCAAGGAGAAGATGGCACTCTGTATGTGAAAGGTGCTGCTGAAGTTGTTCTTGCACAGTGCTCTTTGATTGCAATTGAGGGCAGTGTTCGGAAACTTCGTGCTGAAGATAGAAAAATAATCCTCGCGAAAGTTAATTTGTATTCTTCTCAGGCACTTCGTGTTCTTGCTTTTGCTTCAGGAAAGGATGCACTTATTTTTTCTGGCATTGCTGGTATGATTGATCTTCCTCGAAAGGGTGTGAAGGAAGCTATTCATCTCTGTGAAGGGGCTGGAATTCGATGTCTTATGATTACTGGGGATCATATTCTTACTGCTGAGGCTATTGCGAAGCAGGTTGGCATTCAAGGAAAGGCTGTCTCTGGAGAAGATATAGATGCGATGTCTGATTCTGACCTGCGAAGAATTATGCATGAGGTGCGGATATTTGCGCGTGTAGACTCTTCGCACAAGGCGAGAATACTTCGGGCATTGCAGGCAAATAAGGAAATTGTTGCGATGACTGGCGATGGTGTGAATGATGCACTTGCGCTCAAGCAGGCGGATGTTGGCGTTGCAATGAATATTAAGGGGACTGATGTTTCAAAGGATGTTTCTGATTTGATTTTGCTGGATGATCATTTTTCTACGATTGCTGCTGCAGTTGAAGAAGGAAGAATTATTTATGCGAACATACAAAAGTTTGTGAAGTATCTTCTTGCAGCAAATTTTGGCGAGGTTGCGTTAGTTTTCTTTTCTTTATTAGGAGGACTTCCTCTTCCTCTGCTCCCTGTGCAACTTTTATGGGTGAATCTTGTGACTGATAGTTTTCCTGCCTTAGCTTTAGGTGTTGATCCTCCAGAGCCTGGAGTTATGCGTCAAAAACCAAGAAATCCAAAAGAAAGTTTTTTTAAGGGAATGGGTTTCTTTTTTATTGCAGCAACAGTGCTGTCCTTAGCTTTAACTCTTGGTCTTTTTCTTTATTATAATTCTTTAGGTGATATTATGAAGACGAGGACAGTTGTCTTGACTGCTTTAGTATTCTTTGAATTGTTTTTGGTCTATGCTTTGCGGTCTGATACAAGCCCTCTTTGGAAGCTTCAGTCTAATTGGTATATTCATGCTGCTGTTTTGTTCTCTATAGTCTTGCATTTGTTTTTGTTGTACAGCCCCTTGCAGAGGTATTTCTCTCTTGTTCCTTTGACTTTGTATGACTGGCTTTTGATTGCGCCTTTCTCTCTCTCTGGGCTTTTCTTCTTTGAGTTTGTGAAGTATGTGAAACATTTAAAAGAGAGGAGGGCTTAGATTCTGTATGCGCATTAACTCTTTTCATGCAAGGGTGATAAGGAATTCCCGCGGTGAGGATGCGATTGAAGTTATTGTAAATAAGAAATATATTGCTTCTTCTCCCTCTGGCGCGTCTACTGGTGTGCATGAGGTTTCTGCATATCCTTCAAAGGGTGTTCGATTTGCTGTTACTTTTCTAAATAAATATCCTCACTTCAAAGGATTTTCTTTAGAGGAGTTTTCTGATCTTTCTCATTTTGATTCTCTTGTTTCTGTTATTGGGGGGAATGCTGTCGTTGCTTTGCAGCTTGCTTGTTTGAAGGCAATGTCCCAAGGAAAAATGTATTCTTTTTTAGATGCACATGCTCGGGCTTTACCTATTCCCCTAGGGAATTGTGTCGGCGGCGGTGCACATGCAAGGCAGAAAACTTTGGATATTCAGGAGTTTTTACTTGTTCCTCATGCGAAAAGTTTTTTTGAAAGGGCTGCAATGAATAGGCATGTGTATGATGTTATTGGAAAAATGAAGAATCCTTTGGGAAAGACTGATGAGGGTGCGCATATTCTCTCTCTCTCTGATGAAGGGACTTTTTCTTTTTTGTCTGAGCTTTTGGATAGTTTTCATTCTTATGGTATGTCTATGAAATTAGGAGTTGATATGGCTGCTTCTCAGTTTTATTCTCAAGGGAAGTATCATTATAATCATTTTTCTACCGTAAAGAAGAAAGTATTAAATCCTTCTCAGCAGATTACTTTAGTCAATCGCTGGGTGAAAAAGTATGGGCTTGTGTATGTTGAAGATCCTTTGCAGGAAGAAGATTTTTCCGGCTTTGCAAAGCTGAAAAAGAATACGCTTGTCTGTGGTGATGATTTGATTACTACCAATATTGAAAGATTGAAGATGGCTTTGAAATATAAGTCGGTGAATGCGATTATTGTGAAGCCGAATCAGATTGGTTCCTTGGTGAAAACAAAAGAGCTGGTTGATTTTGCGCGAAAGAAAGGGATTACTATGGTGTTGTCGCATCGTTCTGGCGAGACCATGGATGCTTCTCTTGCGCATCTTGCTGTTGGATGGAGAATTCCTTATATTAAAATAGGAATATTTGGGAAAGAGAGGGAAGTAAAACTGCAGGAATTGATTAAAATAGAAAAAGAAATTCTTTAGATTTTCTGATGCAATTAAACAGGAAAGTTTATATATCTGGGATATATATGGGGTATATATGGTTCAAGCAATGGTAGATCTTGAGGAAAAGACAAATAGAGTGTTGAATGTTGTGAAGGCAAAATATGGTTTAAAAGATAAGTCTAGAGCAATCGATCTTGTTGTTCAGAAGTATGGGGAAAGCATCTTGGAGCTAGAGTTACGACCAGAATATGTTGAACAAGCTCAGAGAATACATAAGCAAACTTCTATTAAAGTAGGAACTCTAGAAAATTTGAAGAAGAGGTATGAGAAATAATGTATTCTCTGGAGATAAAGCCAGAGCTGGAAAAGAAACTGGCAAAATTGTTTAAGAAAAGCAAAAAGCAATATGAGATTATTATTAAGAAAACTCAAGAGATTCTTCAGAATCCCCAACACTATAAAAATTTACGGGCTCCATTACAGTATCTTAAGGAAGTTCATATTGACAAACACTTTGTTCTCACTTTTTCTGTTAATGAGCAAAGGAAAATTGTTACTTTAGAGGATTATGCTCACCATACAGAGATATTTAAGGAGTAGTCCATTTAGAAAATTATCTAAATCATTTCTTTGAGGTCAAAAGCATTTATGGATTTAAATTGCTCCGGATGCTTACTGACATACTTTACCATATCTTCATACATCTGCCACATTTCTTCGCTTTCTTGGTCTGTGTGGAGAAGCCCTGCTTCCTCTTCATCTGTTATCACATGATTGAATGGAGGGCCAGCAATGCCATGACTCTTTTCATCTTTGTATACTATCAGCCTCCATGGCGCTGTGTTGCTGTAAAAATTATTTTCATGCATTTTTATTGCTACAAAGAATGGATCTCCGCTTTCTCCTTTGGTTTCATTTTTCATTATTTCAGCAGAGCTTTCTCCTGCGCCTAAGTATTCATACAATAAAATGTCTGCAGTCTCTGGTTTTATGTAGAGCCCATCTTTCTTCTGGCCTAATGAGGGTGAGTCTATGCCATGAGCAATAGTGAATGTTGCTCCTTTTTCCTTGAAAATCTTATTGATTTCTTTTTCAATATTTCCTGCTGCAAGGGGGCTTGTAATTATTGGGGGGTAGCCTATTATTTCTTTTAAGTATTCATAGCCCCCAGGATTTGTGGTGGTTTTTCCTGTGCTCAGATCTATTTCATGCTCTTCGTAATCTAAAAGAGTGTTATATAATATGTTATCGTCCATTTTTGAGAGGCCAAGCCAGTCGAAGTTTTCATAGTAGGGAGATGGAGGACGGACATGATAATTAATAGCTACAAGATTAGAATCCTTCAATAGCCTTTTCATGACTTCTGGATGTTCTTTGGTGTAGAGCTGGATCATGGGATCCGTGAGGTAGATATCCAATTTCACATTGTATTTCTCATGAATGTCTAGTATTTTTTCTACTGTCTCTACACTCTTCTCTGGATAGACCCAGTCGTGTGTGTTTAAAGTAAAGGTGACATATTTTATGTTTTCTTTGGTGTTATTATTTTCAGAAGAGCATGCTGTGAGAAGTATAAGGAAGAGTATGAACATTATTACCACCAATTTTTTCATGTTCTTTATTGAGTCTCTTTCCTTTATATTTTCTTGGTTTCTGGCAACGAAAAGCTTTATATACCCTTACTTATTTCAGTAGCTCCATGACTGAAGAACAAGAAGTATTTTTAACTCCTTTAGAGAACTATTTGAAGGTGGGTTTGCATATTGGAACGAAGTTTCGCAGTGCGTATATGGCTCCTTTTATTTACAAAGTGAGGTCTGATGGTCTTGCTGTTCTCAATGTGAAGAAAATTGATGAGAGAATAGAGCTAGCCGCAAAGTTTTTATCCCGCTATGATCCTCATGAGATTTTAGTTGTCTGCCGAAGAGAAAATGGCTGGGCTGGGGCGAAATTATTCAATAAGCTTACTACTATTCCTGTGATTGCTGGAAGGTATAGACCTGGGATGCTCACCAATTCTGCTCTTGATGATTTCAAAGAGATTAAGATTCTTTTAGTTGCGGATCCATGGCCGGATAAGAATGCTGTTATGGATGCAGTGCACATGGGTGTT
>JACRKH010000050.1 GCA_016235495.1 Candidatus Woesearchaeota archaeon | reverse complement strand
GCAAATGCTTCCTGGTCATTCATAGAAATAGTCAATACTCCCTTTTCATCACTATTACAGGTAATGTAATATGTTAATGTTGCAGAACTTATTTGTGAGGCATCATCTACAGTAAATGTTCGTGTTGCTGAGGTATCTGCAACTGTGTATCCTTGCAAGAGCTGTATGTCTTGCAAGAGATAATAATTTGGTGAAAAAAGGTTCCAGTTTAAACTTGTTGATAATGTAATAACATTCCCTTCTGCTTTTAAGGAGTCTGTTGGCAATACTATTGGTAATTTATCAGATGTTACTTCTCCTTGGAAGACTGTGTTTCCATTCAAGTCAATATTGAGATTCCCTTTGTGAGATGAAGCGAGGAATACCAATTTTAAATCTTGGAGATCAGAGGGATTGTCAATGTTGAATGTTATTGCTTTGTAATTATTCTGAAGAAGATTTCTGGAGATGGTTAGGGATGCTGCGAGTGGTTTAGACACCGCATTTGTTGTAGAATAAAGTCTTATTGGAGAAAGTGTTCTGGTCTGCACTGTACTCTTTGATGGGCCAACAGCGCCAGGAGACTCTGAAAGGATGCTTGTTCCTGTTGTTGTGGTTGTAGTGGTAGTATTAGACTCTCCAAGCAAGGCTGCCCTTTCCCCTGCTGGCAGTAATATAACATAACCAACCATTGCAATTGCGATCAAGAAGATGAGAACTGAAACTTCTACTGCTGATTGCGCCTTTTTTCCACTCCACATATGCTTAGAAATACCTTTATTAATATATAAACTTTTTCAATTTGTAAGATGAAAATTATATTTCAAGATTTAAAGAAAGGAGAAGTAAAAGTTGAGGTACATAACCTTGATGATCTCTGGTATCTTTCCCATATTATAGAGGAAGGAGACCAAATCAGCGGGAAAAGCATTAGGAAAATAAAATTGGGGGAGGAAGATGCAAATACGAAGATTATCAAGAAAGTAGTCTTTATTACTATAGCTGTTGAGAAAATAGAGTTTGAAAAGTATAGCAATGGACTTCGGGTTTCTGGGAAAATTTGTGAGGCTCCAGAAGATGTTCCTCATGGATCTTACCATAGTTTTGAATTAGAAGAAGGAAGCAGTATTACTATTCGAAAGAAAGATTGGGCGCAGTATCAGATACAAACATTACGAGAAGCTTGTGAAGAGAAGACTGGGGATATTCTTATTCTTGTGATGGACAGAGCTGAAGGAACTTTTGCTTTGCTCAGCAGGTCTGGATATAGCATTCTTACAGAACTGGAAGGGGAAGTAGGGAAAAAAGGCTATGGAGATGTAGAAGGAAAAGATTTCTATGGGGAACTCGCAAAACAGATTGATGCGTATGCTCTGCGTTTCAAGGTGGAGAGTATTATTGTAGGGAGCCCTGCGTTCTGGAAAGAAGAACTCCTTGCTGTCTTCAAAAAGAGAAATCCTTTGCTTGCAAAGCATGTTACTTTGGCGACATGCAATACTACTGGAAAAAATGGCATAGAGGAAGTTCTCAAAAGAGATGAAGTAAAAACTGTATTAAAAAAAGATAGGACGACACGGGAGTCTGTTCTTGTAGAGGAGCTATTCAAAGAAATTTCTACACAAGGGCATGCGGTGTATGGAAGAGATGAGGTTCTCGAAGCAGGAGATGCACATGCAATTAAAGTGCTTCTCATTACTGACAGCTATCTGCAAGAGCAAAGAAGAGAGCAAAGTTATACTGTTATTGACCAGCTTATGAAGGAAGTTGATAGAGCAAAGGGAGCTGTGCAAATTATTTCTAGCGAACATGAAGCTGGGAAAAGACTGCAAGGAATAGGCGGCATTGCTGCAATTCTTCGCTACAAACTAAAATAAAAGTTTTCTTCCATATTTGAGCAAACGAGGCTCTGCAAAGATAAGGTCGAGAATAAATTTTGTAGGGTAGTCCCTGCTTTTTGTTTCGAGAACATTTCTGAGCTTTTCTTTTGAGAAGAGTGCAATGAGGTTATTCCATTCCTGCTCTGAAAAGCGGTCCATTGCTTTTCTGAGGAGAAGGCTAAGGTATAAATCACGACCAACTTCTTTTCTGCAGTTCTTTTGGTAGTGCTTCATGTCTCTTGCCAACACTGCAGCAGCTTTCATTCCATGCACGATGCCGCCGTAAGAAGTTGCTTTGACTTGTGTTGCTGCATCGCCTATGAGGTACACAGAGTCTTTTTGCAAAATCTGCTTTGGGTTGTATATAGGAATAGCACCTGGCTCTTTACTGAGTACTTTTGCTTTAGGGCAGCGCTTGTCGATGAGCTTTTTCAAGTAGAGTTCTGGATGAACATAAGAAACAATGCCCACTCTTGCAATGCTTTCATTTTCCGGAACAAGCCAGCCAAAGAGACCAATGCCCACCCAGAACTCGACGAGCTTTGGGTCACAGTCTACTTCTACTGTGACTTGATTTCCTGTGACAAATTGGCGATCACACCACATTCCATTGGATTTTGCAACTCGAGAAAATGGTCCATCTGCTCCTATAAGGGCATCTGTCTTTATTATTTTCCCATTTATTTTCATCTTTTTCCCGACGTTATCTTCAAATCTGCTCCCTAAGTGGTACTTCGCACCTGCTTTTTTTGCCATATCTGCTATGCAAGAGTCAAACTTTGTCCTGTTTACTATGACATCTTCTTTTTGGAAGCGCACATGCAATGCATTTCCATTTGGAGAATAAATTTTTGCTTGATTAATTTTGTTGGTTAGGAACTTTTTCTTGATTGGGATGAGAGTTTCAAGTTCAGGAGTGATGATACCTGTGCATTGAATTGGTGCACCTATCACTTTGTGGTCTTCATACACATGAACGTTCTTATTTTGCTTTGCAAGAAGGTATGCGAGGTAGTTTCCCGACGGGCCAGCACCTATAATTGAGATCATTATTTATTAGTCTGGAAAAGAATTTATATAGTTTGTGCAGACATTTTTTGTGTTTATTTGAAGATTTTTAGAGAAAAAATATTCTTTGAAAAAAATTTTCGCGAAAATATTTCTTTATGTAAAAAAGAAAAGTATTTAAATGATGTATGCTATGTATATATTGAACTAATTGAAAAATTAGATTATGTTCATAAAAAAAGAGGTGACCTACATGGCAGCAAAAAAGAAAAAAGCAGCAAAGAAGAGAAGATAATTCTCTAATAGCGACGGTTTTTTCATTTTTTTTTAAAATTTTCAAAACACTTTTAAATTCTTCCCCCATTCTTGATGTATGCTTATCGAAACTCTATTTTTTATTTTTTCAACAATCTTTCTTATTGTTGCTTCCATTTTTGATCTTCGAACAAGAGAAATTCCAGATACTTTGAGTTATATTTTTATCATTGGAGCTCTGCTGATGAGTTTGATTTATTCTTTTTTTACGACGATAAACTTCTTTCTTTATAGTATTCTTTCGGCTTTGATTGTCTTTGGGGCAGGTTACTTGTTTTATAGACTTAAACAGATTGGTGGAGGAGATGTCAAACTGTTTACAGGTGTTGCAGCCTTGCTTGGGAATTTTACACTCTTTGGTTTCTCTGCAGTTTTGGTCTTTTTCTTCCTGCTTTTGTTTATAGGCGGGGTCTATACTCTCGTCTGGTCGGCTGTTCTTTTCTTCCAAGAAAGAAGTAAAGGATGGAAAAAATTAATGGAAGTACTTCATGGACGAAAGAGAATACGAATAATTTTATTATTGGTAAGTATTATCCTTCTGGTCTTTGCTCTGCTTTTCTCTTCCATTGGTCTTCTCCTTGGGATTCTGGTTATTCTTCTCTATGTTACTTTTTACCTTGCGTGTTTCCTCAGAGTTGTGGAGACTTTGCATTTTCTGAAAGAAATCCCTTTAAAGGAGTTAACTGAGGGAGATTGGCTGGCGAAAGATGTTGTGTTGCATGGAAAAATTCTTTGTTCCAAGAGAAAAGCCTGTGTTGAAGAAAAGGATATTGTTATTTTGAAGAAAGCGAAAGTTGAGAAGGTTTGGATCAAAGTGGGAATACCTTTTGTTCCTGCAATTGCTTTGACGACTATAATTGTTTTTATTTTCTTGCTTTAAGGAATTCTTTGTTCATCCACCTTGTGTGAAAATGATTTTACTTTATGTTCTTCTTTTGGTTTTTCTTGGGGTATTTTCTTTTTTATGGATGCAGCAATAGTTTCCATCTCTGCTTCTTCTATTTTTTTATGCTCCCAGGCTATAGAAATTTTATCTTTTGCGAATCGAGGAATAATATTTATCAATGTGTGAGGAGAAGTCTGTCCTGCAGCTGCACCATTTGCAACGAAAATGTTTGTTCCTTCTGCTTTTGTTGCTTCGAAGACTGCTGTTGCAATTTTATTTGCAATGCTGAAAAGGTGCGGGATATTTTTTTCTGGGACTTGATTCAGTAAAGAGGCATGTTCTTTTGGAAAGAGTAAAGTGTGGCCTTTGTTTGCAGGATTAATGTCGAGAATTGCAAGCACTTTGTCGTCTTCGTAGATTGTTTTGACAGGTATTTTTCCGGCTACCATCAGGCAGAATGGGCATTCCTGCTTGCCAACAAGCTGTTCACGCTCTTCAGGGCTGAGCTTGGAAAGAATTTCTCTAAGCTTTTTCTGCTGCTCATCTGGCTCTAAGTTCATCAGCTGCTCTTTTATTTCTTCAACTTGCTCTGGTGTTAGCGCCATTAGAAAAAGAAACTATTAAAAGGTTAAAAGGCTTTCGCTGCTGAATAAAATAAAAGAATTTTAACCAAGAGTTCTTCTGAAATCAATGACTTGTGCATTTGCAACGCCATCTACATTTGCAAGTGCTTCTTCAATTGGATCAGAGCCTAATGCTTCATCAATAATGAAGGTGAACTTCAAAGCAATGAGACCAAACGCGATGGATTCTTCTTCTTTTCTTATCTCACCAACTTCACCATAAATCTCAAGAATTACTTCACGAACTCTTCCTTCGAGTGATTTTAAATCAACATCCACAGAATCAGGCATGACCTTCACTGTGAGCATGGCTCTTGCCATTTTAATTCGGACCCTCAAAGCTGCATGCAGGGCATGTGTAGCGTGTCCCGAGTTCTCTTGCATGGAAGCTTCTTGTGATATCTGCTTTTCCACAGCTTGGGCATTTGAATATGACTGAGCCTTT
>JACRKH010000049.1 GCA_016235495.1 Candidatus Woesearchaeota archaeon | reverse complement strand
TAATAATCCCAAAAATTATTTTTATCCTCTGAAAAATATCTCTGCATAGAAATTTTTTTTTACAAAACAACTTCTATTTATAAGCAGTAGAGCAATTTTAAGGCTTCTAATGGGCTTTTATTGAAGTTTTCTACAGAGCCGCATCAAAAAGCTTATATTACCACGCACATTCCTTTAGGTGAAAGATGTTTTAGGGCTTTAGGGTTCATCACAGAAAAAAGCTCTCTTTTATGATAAAGGATGTTATTAATGGATTTGGAAGATGTATTTAGGGAAGAAGGGGACTATGAAATAAAAAGAAGAGCTATGCACACTATTCGTCAAGAAAGGAACATTGATGCCTACCCACTTGTTGAAGGAGAAATCTCAGGACCTTTGCGGCATAACGCTCTTGTTGCTCTTGCTTCTTTAGATCTTGATCGTACATTTCCTTATCTTAAATCTGAACTAAAAAATGCCCAGGATCATTATTCTTGGCTTGGACATCCTGATTATAGAGCTTGTCCTTTCGTACTGACTATGGAAGTTATTCTCAGAGAACAAAATGAAAAAGAAAGACTTCAAGAAAGCATTGATAGATTTAAACCTCTTTCAGAGAAAGAAAAAGCCTTTTTTACATACACACTGCGTTGCCTTTTTTATAATGAAGGTGAGAAAGAAAGAAAAATGGTTTTATAACCCCTCTTGTGCTCTCTTCTATTCATTTTTCTCTCTTTTCTGGAATTTAGGATATATCCCTCGAGACATGAAGACTTTATTGTCCACTATTGCAATGCCTTTCTGCTGCTTCCACATATTTTGGGCGTTCATCTTTGCTGTTCCTATGGCAACAAGTTCTCCTTTTACTGTGAGCAATGCCACTTGGTCATTTAACTCGATATCACTTTCCAGTTTTGCAATTCCTGGTACAGAGAGAAATGCTCCATGACAAATTGTATCCACTGCAGTGTCAATCAGCCAGAGTTTTTTCATGTGGTCTACTGCGCGCTCAATAGGGTGAATTATTTGTTTCAGCACTGCATCGTTTCCTTCCTCGTATGCAACCCATGCATCTTTTAAGTCATGCAAAGAAATCCATTCCTGGTCCGTAAAGGTGCTTACTTTTGTTCGCACCAGCTCCTGCATATGCGCCTTTGTTTCCAAGCGTCTTCCCATGTCCACACAAATAGTTCTTATGTAGGTTCCTGCCTGACAGCCAACACGAAAGAGGACGTCCTGCCCTTGTATTTCTAAAATATCTAGGTAATAAATTTCTCTTGTACGCAACTGGCGTTTCACTGCACTTTTCATAGGAGGCATCTGCTGTATCTTGCCAAGAAAATCTTTGAATGCATCTCTTATTTTTTTTTCTTCTACAGGCTCATGAATGTGCATTAGGCAGACATATTCTTTTCCTGCTTTGAGAAGGGCTTCCACTACTCTTGTTGACTTTCCCAGAGCTATGACTAAGGCGCCTGTCACATTTGGATCCAAAGTTCCAGAGTGGCCAGCTTTTTCCAAGTGCAGAATTTGTTTTACTGTGTCTGTGACTTGATGAGAAGTAGGACCTTGCGGTTTATTTAGGATTATCAAACCATAGTTGAGAAGTTCTTCTATAGAACGATCTTCAGGACGCTTTCCATACTGTGAATTCGTGCTTCCTTCTGTTCTTTTGTAGATTTCAAATTTTCTCTTTTCAAAGGGAAATTCCATGGACTTTTGGATTCTGAGAAGATTTATAAAGGTATTTATAGGAGACTTTTTAGTAAAGCTCTCCATTCTTTTATCTGGTTAGGTTTTGTTCTTTCCAAAAACTTTTCTATTTCTAGGATAAATAGCGGTGCCTTTCTGATATTTTCTTCTATTTCACTTCTTGGGACGAGCCTATCTGTATAATAAATAAGATTTATTCTCTGCTCTTTTGCTTTTTCTAATTCTTCAAAGAATTCTTCTGAAAAATATTCTTTAAAAATAAATTTACATACTGCTATAGAGCAATCGTGAATTTCACTTTTTATTCCACATTTCTGCAAGAGTGCGTATACTGCTTGATATCTCGCATAATATGCAGTTTCAACAGCCCAATCGAGAATATTTGCATTTAGATTTAGATCCATTGCTTTCAAAGAATTTCTAGCTTTATTGAGATATGCAGAACAAAGTATATCATTTGGAATACCTATACTTATCCCTTTCTTTTTTTGAATACACCATTCTACTTTATCTTTAGCTTCGTTCATGTGCATAGTTCCATAAAATTCCAATTAGATATTGATAATTATTTAGAATAATATGATCTTTGACTATTTCTTGTATGAGAGGGTCTTTTTCTCTGAGTCCTTTCTCGAGGTCCTTTCTTGTTGCTTTTTGGAGTTGAATCTTTATCCTATATTGTTTCCCAAAATCTTTTATTTTCTGTTCTATACTTTTATCTTTATTTTGATCGCACAAAACAAGATCTAGATCACTTTCTTTGTGTTCTATTCCTTTTGCATAACTCCCAAATAAAATTAGGGGTTTTGTATTTATGATGGGAGTTAACTCATACAGAAACTTCTTTAAAAAAAAGTGTTTTTCAAGAACAGATACTGTTTTCAGAATTTCTACAGAAGTAAGATACTCTCTTGTGAGAATATTTTGAATATTTAACTTAAAAAGCTTATTTTTTCCCATTTGTTTTGTAGAGAATATATTCTTTTCTTCCAACTTTTGCAAAGCTAAAAGTATAGTCCTGTGATTTGCATGCAACTGCCTTGCTATTTCTCTCCCATGCAACTCTTTTGTGTAGTCATTACAATACAATCTTAGAATAGCTGTTTCCTGGGGAGAGATATTGGTTATATTTTTAGTCATATGGTTACTTTAGTATTCAATTATTTATAAAGCTTTCTCTTTAAAGGATTATTTAGAGGAACTTATTTCTTAGAAGCGCGTTCACGCTTATTAGTATTCGAAAAAGTATTCTTGGTTCTATCTTTGATATCTCTTTCCTTGTCCATTTTCTCTGCAGCAACTTTGTTATCTGAGAATTCTTTTGGATTCTTGAGCTCTTTAATAGCTTTTTCTTCTTCTCTCTGCTCTTCTTTTTTGTGATCGAGATTTTTGTTTTCTTTTGTGGTTAACTCTTCAATCTTTCCTGCAATGCCTGTTTTCTTTTCCTCTTTCTTTGCCTTCTTGAGCACTTCTTTCTGCACGCCCACAAGCTCTGCATAGACATAATCGCCTTCTTTATCTTTGACCAATTCTGCAGACACTTCTACTTTATGCGGAGGATGTCTGTAGCCTTGCTCCCAGATTTTCATGTTGAGATGGCGGCCTAGTTTGACATTCTTTACCTTCATATGCTTCTGCAAGAATTCTTTGGTTGCATGCACTGCTTTCTTTGTTCTTTTGTATATTGGCGCTTTCAACCATTCCTTTCTCAGCGGGATTATGTAGGTGCGTTCCATCTTATGCTTTTGTTTTGGTTCTTCTCCAATTTCGCTTTATGACTGTCAATCTTCCTGGGTGCACTCTTCGCCCTTTTCCAAGAGCCTTTGGAATAGCCCAGAATGGAGCCCATCGTGTTTGACGAGCTTTCTTCGCTAAGCGAAGTTTCTTTGCCAGATGTTGGTATCGTGTCATTTTTTTGTTATCTTGAATTCTTTTTTTTCTGGTGTCATTCTCCGAAGGAGATCTTTGTATTGCTCATCGCTTATTGGTGCAGAGATTTTTCCCTGCTCCGCGAGCTGCGCGATGATGGCAATGGACTGAATGGCTTTCTCCGTGTGGACAGCCTTGAGGTTTCCATAGCGAGCAATTGCTTCAGTGCTCATCACACGCTTTGCGAGCGTCTCGAGCTGTTCAAGCTGCTGCTGTACTTGGAGCTGCTCCTGCAACTGGTTCTGCATCAGTTCCTGCTGCAGTTTTTCCAGTTTCTGCTTTTTTATTTCTTCTAGGTCCATTGTTTTTTGCGATACTATCTAAAAATGCTTGGCCTTTTGGAGTCAGCACTTTTCCTTTGTGCACTCCTTTTTCGACCTTTTTGATGAGACCTTCTGTCTCTAACTGCTGTAATATAACACGAATAATTTTTCCAGAGGCTCTATAGAACTGTTCTGGTTTTACTCCTCTGTTCTTTTTTGTTCCATAATAATTTCTTAATTTTGAAACACCTATTGGACCTTTGAGAGATATTTTTCTGAGAATAGAAGCGGCTCGGTGGTACCACCAATCTGGGTGTACTGGAGGTCTTTCTTGGCCTGGTCCAGTTTTCACTAGCTTCGCCCATTCCGGGGTTTTGACTGCCTTGCTTTTTTTTAGCTCTTCAGCAGCCTTAGGGATTAAATCCGAGGGATTTATATCAAATATTGTTGCCATTGTAATTGTAAGAGTCTAGAGGGAAATCTGGGCATTTATATAGATTTCGGTTGAGGATATGCTCTTGCTTTATCCTTGCAGGAGACTATATCCAACTCGTAGATATCCCCTTTCCTCTCTGCAACATAGAGTTCTTCAAGCTCTTCTTGTGATACTCTTCTTTGCACTGTCTCTGTATCTCTTAGAAATGAGAAGAAGGCATTTCCTACTGGAGCTTCGTACATGACATAGCAGCTCTCTACTTTTGAAGCTTCCTGCTGCAACTGCTGTTCTAAGTTTCCTCTTTGATGGTGTGTTATAACACAGGTTGTTGGCAGGAGAAGAACACTTAGACCAAGAATGTGACCTTTATAGTTGGAAATACGGTTTCCTAGAGTAGTAAGGTAACTGCTCATAGTGGTTTTTTGTATGCAGTCCTTTGTTAAATACTTTCTGTATCTCTAGAATTCACTTGCAAGATTTTACTTTGAGGTCTTGTACTTTGTTTTCTTTCAAAAGGGTTTCTAAAAATCCTTCTGAAGCATACATTTCATGTATTTGGGGTTTGCAATCTGAACAAGAAGCAGGAACTGTGAAAGAAACTTCGCAAAGCTTACTTGTAGATCTAAATGCAGATTCTACTTTTTCGGAAATTTCTTCTCTGTTCTCCAATGCAAGATAGCCCATACCAGAAAGTGCTGTGAGGCCTGCGAATGTGTACAATATATTTGGTGCCATGTGCTTTGGAAAAGATATGTGCTATTTAAAGATTTCTATGCATAAATTTAAAAAGGATTTGTTCTCTTTCAGCTCTATGGAATTGAATGAAGAGCTTCCTTTTGCATTACAGGAACTAAAAAGTGAAGATGTTGCTGTAGGAAATATTGTTGACAAGCTTTCTGCTCTGCTCGTTGATGCTGTCGATAACAGAGTAGATCAAAAGGTTGCTATTGCATTCTCCGGCGGTGTGGATTCTTCACTGCTTGCTTTTCTCTGCGAGCGATTAGACAGGGAATTTACTCTTTATACTATTGGTTTTGCTGATTCAAAAGATGTGCTTGCTGCACAGACTATTGCTGATGCTCTGGATTGGCCACTGAAGATTAAAATTATTGAAATAGAAGATGTTGAGGCTTTGGTAAAAAAGGTTATTGCTATTACCGGCAAAAGAGATCCTGTGAGTGTAGGTGTGGGCTGTGTTGTGTATTCTGTGCTTGGCATGATGGAAGAAGATGTCCTGCTTACTGGACTTGGCTCTGAGGAATTGTTTGCCGGCTATGAACGACACAAGGGTGATGTGCAGGCTGCATGCTGGGATGGGTTGCTGCATATATGGGAAAGAGACCTTGTTAGAGATATTTCACTTGCAGAAAATTTTGGCAAAGAAATTCGACTGCCTTTCATGGACAAAGAGCTGATTCGCTATGCGATGACTATCGATCCTGCGCTGAAGATTGGCGAGCAGAGAAAACAAATTCTGCGAGAAGCTGCAGTGAATCTCGGGCTGCAAAAAGAGTTTGCTATGCGAAAAAAATATGCTGCACAATATGGGAGCAAGTTTGATTATGCTTTAGAAAAATTGGCGAAGAAAAAAGGTTTAGGGAAGAGAGAGTATTTGGAGACTTTGTAATTATTTTGTGAATTCTACATTGGGGATATATCTAAATCCTTCACTAAATTTTTAATAAAATCAAATCCTTTCTGCCAGAATTCTTTTGATTCTAAATCAATACCAAGCTCTGCACATATCTGTTTTGGCTCTGCTGAACCTCCATAGGAAAGAAATTTTATATATTTTGGAACAAAGGATTTTCCTTCTTCTTTGTACATTTGGTATAATGCCAATGTTAGGAGGTTTCCAAAGCAGTAGGCATAGCAGTAGAAAGGCGTTTCAAATATATGCGGCACGCTTAACCATTCGTGCTTGAAGTGTTCTGTCACTTCTACACTATTTCCAAATTGTTCTTGAAGATTTTTATGCCAGAGCTGTGAAAGTTCTTCTATGGTTGCTCCTTCTTCCATTGCCTGATGCGCTTGCTTTTCAAAGAGTACAAAGAAAGCTTGTCTTGTGATTGTTGCATAGAGATCATCAAGTCTTGCTGCGAGCAAAATTTGCCTCTGTTTTTTGTCTTTCTCGATAGAGAAAAGTCTTTCCATGAGAATCATTTCTCCAAAAACAGATGCAGTTTCTGCTAATACTAATGGAGGATGACTCAAAAGCAAGGGCTGTTTGTGAGAGAGAAGATCATGCACTCCATGGCCTAGTTCATGTGCCATTGTGGAGACATCGCGTTCTTTTCCTGTGTAATTCAGCAGCACATAGGGTGTTATCTCTGTTCCAAGATCATAACAAAATGCTCCTCCACGTTTTGCATCTGTCAGGCGTGCATCAACATGCTTCTCTTGCATAATCTTCTGAGCTAACTTTGCTATCTCTGGTGAGAAACTTGCATATGCATCAAGAACGAGCTGAACTGCTTCATGGTAAGGAATATTTTTTTCTTCTTCTCCAATAGGCGCATATATATGCTCTCTCGTAAGTTTTTTTTCTTTCAGAAGTTTTGCTTTTTTCCTGAAGTACACTTGAAAGACTTGCGTATTTTCCTGGCAGACTTTCAGCATGGTATCTATTGTTTTATCACTAACATTGTTCCCTAAATTTCTTGGAGACATTGCATGCTTGTATTTTCTTAACTGCAAGTTCTCATTTTTCCATGAATTTAGAAGGATTTTGTAGATTTCCCCAATCACATCTTTGTTTTCTGCAAATTTCTCCAGCGCCACTCTATACGCCTGTTCTCTTAATTTCTTATCTTTATTTCTTGCATAGGCGCTTATTTCGCTTTTGTTGAGTTTGACTTTCTTTCCTTTGATATTCATTTCATAGGTAAAGGCAGACGTCATGATTTCATACAGTGTGTTTAATGCATCTTTTTCTGTGACATCCTTGATATTGATTATTTTTTCTTCTGCTTCTGTTAATGTATATGGTTTGAACATGCGAATTCTGTCTAGGAAGTATGTATATTCTGGCACTCCTCTGCTGAGTTTTTTTGCTGTTTCTTCATTCAAAGATTTAAACCAATGGCTGAAAAAAAGCATTTTGTTTGATACTTCTGCAGCATATTGATTCATTTTATTTTGGAGTACTCTTGCTTCTTCGCATTTCGTGTCTGTGTAAAACCAAAGATCAGCATATGCTGTTAGCTTCGTCACTTTTTTCTTTATTCCTTCTATACTTTTTATAATGGCAAGAAGTTCTTTAGGAGAAATCTTTTCTGTAAGAATTATCTTTTTGGCTTCAAAGTCTTTTACTTCTTCGTTGATTTCTTTTATATATTTATCTAGGGATATTTTATCGTGCGAGGGAAGAATGTCTTTGAGATTCCAGCTTTCTGCTTTGTATTGCATAAAATTTTATTTTTCTTTGCCTTTAAGTATTTTTTGAATACGAGGCTCTGTAGAAATGTTCCAGATTTGATAGATATAGGCCATATGCTCACTAAACAAACCTCCTAATAATCCCAAAAATTATTTTTATCCTCTGAAAAATATCTCTGCATAGAAATTTTTTTTTACAAAACAACTTCTAT
>JACRKH010000048.1 GCA_016235495.1 Candidatus Woesearchaeota archaeon | reverse complement strand
GATTATCAAGACTAATAGAAAAAATATTTCTGCTCTTTTTTATTTTCCTTCGAAAAAGGCTATTTGGTGCAAAAAGCACCAAACAAATTCTTTGTTTTTACCTTTTATAGCCTAAGAATACAAAAGTGTTCTACAGAGCCTTTTGATGGATATCTTTATAAATTAAATTTGCTTGGGTAGTTTTTAATGTTTAATGGTTATGCACATCAGTACCGACATCTGTTTGGAAGAGATATGTATGAAATTTATTTTCTTCTTGCTTTTCGTGCTTTAGGCTTCTCTATGATTGGGATTTTTATTCCTCTTTATCTTTTAGTTGAACTGCATTTTCCTTTATTGAAAGTTATATCCTTCTTTTTGTATCTCAGTATTTTTGTTGCTTTAGGAAATTATTTAGCTTTGTTTTTCATTCCACGTTATGGCGCGAAGCATGTTATGGTGGCGAGTTATTTATTTTTATTGACTGGTTTTGCCTTGATTTTGTATCTTCAGACGCAGGCATCTTTCTATGTCCTTGCTGCGCTCTTTGAAGGTTTGGGTGTTGGTCTCTTTTGGATACCTTTTCATATTGATATGGTTGTGCATTCTCATAAGAAAAGTGTAGGAAAGGCTTCAGGATTGATTAGTTTTGCAGGTGTTCTTGGTTCTATTGCTGGGCCTATTTTTGGAGGGATTATTCTGAAGTATTTTGGGTTTCCCATACTTTTTGTTTTTGTTCTTTGCATCCTCATTCTCTCGGTGCTGCCTTTGCTTTTTTCAAAAGATTTTTTTGTTCAGACTAGTTTTGATTTGAAGTATCTGTTTGTGCGCAAGCACTTGAAATATTTCTTTGCTTATTTTGTTCAAGGTGTTCGCGGTACAGTTTCGAGCATCTTTTGGCCTATACTTTTATTTATGATTTTAGGAGGATATCTTGTTTTGGGGAGTTATGCAACTGTGAGTGCTTTATTTCTGGGGGTTTTGAGCATTTTTGCAGGAGATATTTTTGATCAAAGCAAGAAATCGGTTATTATGAAAATTGCAGCACCTTTTGAAGCTCTTGGATGGATACTGCGAACGTTGGTGAGCACTGTTGGCTCTGTTTTTACTGTTGGTTTGTTTGGGGGTCTTACTGCGACGGGTATTGATATTTCTTTGCTTGCAAAAAGCTACCTTGTTGCAAAAAGAGATAAGGAAAAAATAGCAGGGTTTATTTTCTTTCGAGAGGCTTCGATACGAAGCGGGGAAATATTTACCCTACTGCTTGTTTTTTTGATAGGAAGCATTAGCTCTGCATTTTATATTGCTTCTGCAAGCTCTTTCGTTTATTTATTTGTTTAGGATTTAGAAATTTTTGCGACAAAAAATCCTTCAGTGTCATTATCCTGCGGCCAGAGTTTTAGGCATTTTTTTACCTCAGGATTATATTTCTCCCCTTCAAATTCTTCTGCAATGCTTCCTCGCTTTATATCTAAAGATATTTTTTCTATTTTTGCAGTACTGTATTTTTCTAAGAGATAATTTATAATTGCCTCATCTTCATGAGGTTCTAGAGTACAAGTGGAATATAGCATTGTTCCTCCTTCCTTGAGTGCATCAAATGCTGTGGTGATGAGCTGCTTCTGCACCCCTGCCATTTTTTTTACTGTTTGCGGGTTCCACATGCCAATTGTTTTATAGGATTTTCGTATAGTTCCTATACCCGAACAGGGTGCGTCTAGTAAAATCTTGTCAAATTTATTTCTGAACCATCTTCCTTCCATTCTTGTCATGACTGTATTGAGCACCCCACAGCGCTGGAGGTTTATGGTTAAAGGCTTTAGCCTGTCGATCTTATTATCATTAGCAACGATAATCCCCTGGTTGCACATCATTGCTGCCATCTGTGAGGTTTTTGATCCTGGAGAGGCACACATATCTAAGACCATATCTCCTGGTTCTGGCTTTAATACGACTGGTGGGATCATGGACGCTGCACCCTGGAGGTAAATGTAGCCCAAGAAATGCTCCTTTGTGTTTCCTACTGCCTGCTTGTTTATGAAGAATCCTTCCTTGCACCATGGTACTTGTTCAAGGTTTTCAAAGCTTTCTTTGATATTCTTGATGGAAGTTTTTAAAGTGTTTACACGAATAGATTTGCGCATTGGTTTTAGGGATGCTTCTGTGAACTTGTCAATGTCTGTAAGCTGCGCGTATCTTTCTAGAAATGCTTGTTTCCAGTCTGGCATACTTTTTTGTTGTTCAGGATATTTATTAAAGTAGTGGAAAGCTTTTTTAAGGAGGGATTTTTTGGTATCTGTGTGCGCCAGTAGTCTAGCGGTAGGATAGGAGCTTCCCAAGCTTCTGACCTGGGTTCGAGCCCCAGCTGGCGCAGTTATAATAAACTATATAAAGGTTTAATTTTTTGTAAGAGCTTGTGATGCGCGAGTAGTTCAGTGGTTATAATTCGACCTTGCCAAGGTTGAGACCCGAGTTCGAATCTCGGCTCGCGCACCATATTTTATCTCCTTTCGTTTAAGAATTTTTATTTTATCTTCAAATTGAGTGCTAGTGCCATTTCTTCTAACAATGCAGTCATATGGCGGCCTTCTGTGATACGAAATGTATCGTAATCTACTTTGATGCAAGGGCCTGTGTAGACTCCTGTTTCTCTAAGGGTGTCTGCCAGTGCATCATAACGCTTTCCAATCTTGACTAAATAATGATCTTTGTTTAATTTCCCCTCTTTCAAATCTGTTGCCATTTCTACTGCTCGTCTTCTTTGGTTTACTCTTTCATAAGAAACTTCAGGTCTGCAGGTGAGGAGCAGGAGAAGGTCTATGGGAGGAAATTCGTTTGCGAATTTTTTATATTCTTCTTCTAAAAGATCTAGTTCTTTTTTTGGCAGTCCTCCTTCAACAAGAGTTGGTACAAAAATAAATCTGTCTGCCCAGTAGGTTCGGTCTACTATTGCGGATCCTGGGAGATGGTAGGCTTCTTCAAGCTGTGCACGCCGCATATGTAAAAGAGCAAGCTGTGTGGATGCCCCAAATTTAATTCTATCTTTATAAAATTGTTCAATGGTTCCTCTCCAATAGGGATCATTTTCTACATCTTCAACATAGGTTGTCATTCCAAGGCGCACACCAAGGAATTCTGCGAGGGTTGATTTTCCTGTGCCTATATTTCCTTCCACTGCAAGAAGTCTTCTTCTTTTTTTGGTTAATGATTCCCGCATGGCAGCTTCCACTTGAATTGTTCTTTTGATGATGTCTGCATCTGGGAGTATTTCTAGTTCTTTGATTCTTTCTGCGAGTGTCATCTTTGCCTGTATGCTTCTCCAATTATCTTTTCACATTCTTCGGCAATTTTTGCAAGACCTTCCTTTTTTACTGAAGCATCAAATACTTTTAGTCTTGGGCTTTTTACGCTCCAATTTTGATGTATTTGCTCAAAATTAGCGATATATCTTCTAAATTCTTCTGTTATTCCTTTGAGGTATTCTGTGTTGATGGATCCTTCTCCTGCTGCATTCCTGGTTCTATTTCTCTTAAGAATTATTTCTGGATCACTAACATCCAAGTAAAAAGTTATGTCTGGAATAGGAAGGGTTCCATTTTTAAGTGCAATATGAAGAAGGCTATCATAATATCCCTCTGCTTCTCTGAAGAAAGGATCTGCTTTTGTATCGCGTGTTCGTTGAGCATATTCTACAAAAGTGTGTCTTGCTTCGATAATATGCCTGTTACCAATGACTATACCTTGTTTTTTTGGAATGGATGATGCAAGGACAAGGCGTGTACAGAGTGTTGCAAGTTCAAAAGGAATTCCCGTTCTATTTTGGTCTTGATAGTAGGCATCTAAGACTGCTGTATCATGGTTTATTGCTTCGCTTAGATAAAATACTTGGTGCTCTGGTTCGAGCAGGGGTTCTAAGTTGCCGCGTGCTCTGAGAAGGTCAATGATGGTATCTTTCCCTGCACAGATAGGACCTGAGAAACAGACATACACATTATCTCTCTTCATGGGAAGGTATTTCTCTAGACACTTAAAAAAGTTTTTTATTCTTGAACATCTATTTTTAATTCAAAAGTTAAAATGTTTATTTTTTTCTCCAGAGAAGGTTGTAGATGCCTAAAATTAAACCAAGGGCTCCAATAACATAATTAATCTGAAAGAAGCCTCCTAAAGAATAGCCTAAATAAAGAAGAACAAGGCTTCCTAGGATAATGCTCCATGTAGGATATGGATTCATTTTCTCGCTTCTGCAAATGCTTGGTCTACCTGCGTACTTGGCCAGCCCTGTTTTATCAATGCATCACGAATCACTTTGTCTTTGAATCCCTGTGCAAGGTTGTTTTTAATGTATGTTACCAGTGTGTTTAGGCTTTTATCCATGCTTGTTGCCGCAACACTTGCGTTGGTCTTCATAGGTGTGTAGCTTGTTCCTGTTTGTTCCTTTTTCTTTTTGTAGTAGTAGAACAATTTTACTGTTAGGTAGCCTAAGTAGAAAAGTATTGATAGTATTAAAACAATTGAGTAACTATCATACATAAACTGATAGACTAGACCTAGAATGATAAACAGTAATACGAAAAATGCTATGAACTCAAAAATCATTGTCTCAACCTCCTTATAGTGACTTTTGTATTTACTCCGCCTAGACCCATGGCCGCATCTATCTGCAGACCTTGGAACTTGACACTGAGTATAGGGTTCTTTTCATTTATAGACTTTCCGGTTGCTGTTGCGATTCTTCTTAGAAACTGATTTATTTCTTCATTCTCTTTGCAGTTGATGTTTGTGGTTATATTTCCAAGGCCTTGGTAGTCTATTTTTATAGGTTTGTTAGGTCCATCACATATTACTGCGTTGATATTTTCATCGGCAAGCAATGCATCAAAAATTCCTGCTCCTAAAATATCTCTTTCGAGATAATACCTCAGCTGGTTTGTCAAAATGTCTGAGTAAGGAATTCCCATTTTCTCTGCTGTTTTTTGCGCAACCTTTTTTATGAAATCAAAATTGTCAAAGAGGCTATTATCTTTTTCAAAATCCCTTCCAAAGAGTTCACGGGCTTTATTTGCTACATCTTTGGAAAGAAATGGCTCAATAAGATTATATTTTGAATTTCCATTCTCGTCTTTGTCAATAAGTACTCCTACTGCATTATCATAGAGACGAAGAATGTATTCTTTTTTCTGGGAGGGAACTGGAGCTGCGAGGATGTCTGCCTGTGACTCGGGTGTTGTGCTAGGGATTTCTTGAGGTAATGGAATGGCTAGGTTCTCCGGCGTTGGTATTGGGATTTCCTGCGGCAATGGCATTTCGAGAGGGATTTCATCAAAATTTAGGAAGGGAAGTTCTGCTTGAGGTGAGGGAATAATTTCTGGAAATGTTGGCGCTTCTGGTGCTAACTGTGTTAATTCTTTTTGCTTTTCTTCTGCTTCTTTTTTTCTTTGTCTTGCTATGGCAAGCATCTTTGCATTCTCTTTGGCACGTTCTCTTTGCTGCTCTTCTTTATGCTTTTCTTCTTCTACTGCAATGAAGCATGCATTGAGAAAACGATAGAGATGCACTGCTTCTTTTGTCTGCAAAGGTTTCTTTTCTGTTAATCGGAGAATTTCTGTGATTGTTTCCTGCTCTTTTTGTACTGTTTTATCCAGGATGAAGTGTGTTGGCATGATTAGTAAGGTTTGCTTATTCCTAGTGGAGAAGATTCTTCAACAGATTTTTTTTCATGAATATATTTTTCTACCAATGTTAATGCGTTACTTAGTCTTTGATTCTGTTCTAGGAGATCATTTATCTTGTTTATCATAGGATCCTCGTATTTGCCAGACTTTATCTGCTCTCCAGCGCTTTTGAATAAAGTAACTAAGGAGGAAACATTATGATTGAGTTCCTTAATACCAAGAAGTATATCTGTCATCTTGTGTGCAAGCTCTGTATTGGATGCAATGAGACTACGAATATCATGTTCGCTAGAAGAACTTTTTCCCAGCACTTTTTTTACCATTACTATTCATAGAGAATTCCTATTTATATAGTTTTCTTTCATTCTTGGAGAATTTCATCTTTTGTAAAAACTGTTTCCAGCATTATTCCCACATTTCTGTCATAGATGACAAAAGAATTTCTTCTTAATTCTCTGCCATCTTCTGGAATTTCTGTTCCTGATTTGTATTCTAAAGCTCTTAAATATATTTGTAACCCTTTTTCTGTGCTTTGTAATTCTTCTGGGACTACCCATGCAAGATCTTTTCCAGCTCGATAGAAAAATCCTCCAGAAGCAGTGTTTTGTTCTATTTTATCTTGGATATCTGTGATGGTCATCTTACATGTCCATGCTAGGCATGCCCTGCGGCATTTGCGGCTGTCTTGAGCCAGAGCCTGCAATTACATCATCAATGCGAAGGATAAGCTCTGCAACTTCTGATGCTGATTTTACTGCTTGCGTTTTTATTTTTAATGGTTCTATCACTCCATTGCTCCATGAATCCATAATTTTTCCAGAGAGGACATCAATGCCTGCCCATTTTATCCCTGCATCATGTTTCGCTTTGAGTTCTGTAAGAATATCAATAGGATCCAAGCCAGCATTTTCTGCAAGTGTTCTTGGAACTACTTCAACTGCATCTGCAAAGGAGAGCACTGCAAGCTGTTCTCTCCCCGAAAGGGATGTAGCGAATTTCCTGAGTTCACGAGCAAGTTCTATTTCTATTGCTCCTGCTCCGCCAACAACTTTGCCTATTTGCACTGCTGCGATAAGGCAGCTTAAAGAGTCTACCATTGCACGTTCAATTTCATCGACCACATGCTCTGTACCTCCGCGCACTAGGATAGTTACTGCTTTTGGATTCTTGCAGTCTTTAATGTAGATAAGTTCTTCATCATTGACTTTGATTTCTTCAACAATTCCTGCTGTTCCTATTTCTATTGCAGTGAGCTCTGAGACTTTGTTTACAATCTTTGCTCCTGTTGCTCGAGCAAGTTTTTCCATGTCTGATTTCTTGACTCTGCGTGCAGCGATAATTCCTGCCTTTGCAAGGTAATATTGTGCGACATCGTCAATTCCTTTCTGGCAGAAAACCACATTTGCACCAGCATCTATAATCTTTTGAACCATAAACTTGAGAATCTTTTCTTCTTGATCGAGGAATGCCTGCAACTGCGCTGGGTCAGAGATTTGAACTTTTGTTTCTGTTTCTGGTGCTTTAATTTCCAGTGCTCCATCGAGTAATGCGATTTTTGCGTATTCAATGCGTGAAGGCATTTCAGAGTTTACTCTTTCTTTGTCAATGATAATTCCATGGACTAATTCAGAGTCTTCCATGCCACCGCCTACTTTCTTTTCAAGCTTGATATTGTCCATATTGATTTTGCTTCCTTCAGCAACTTCCAGCACTGCTTCTAAAAGGATTTTTGCGAGTTTTTCTTTTGCTGCTCCATGTTTTCCAATCATAGAAGTAATTGCAATCTTTAGCAATGTTTCTTTGTCATTGATAGAAATGTTTTCTGCAAGCTTTTTTAGTGTTGTTTGTGCATGTTCACTTGCCATGCTGTATCCTTTTGTGATGACAGTAGGATGAATATTTTGATCTAGTAATTTTTCTGCGTTCTTGAGAAGCTCTCCAGCGAGAATCACTGCAGTTGTGGTTCCATCACCAACCTGTTCGTCTTGTGTTTTTGCAACTTCAACGATCATCTTTGCAGCAGGATGCTCAATCTGCATTTCTTTGAGTATAGTGACACCATCATTCGTCACAGTAATATCCCCAATAGAATCAACAATCATTTTGTCCATTCCTTTTGGACCTAAGGTAGTGCGAACAGTTTCTGCGACGAGTTTTGCAGCCATAATATTATTTCTCTGTGCGTCTTTTCCTAAGTATCTCTGTGTATTTTCTGGAAGGATATAAATTGGTTGTTGTTGACTCATTTTTGTGCTCCTTTTAGTCTTTTTTCTGTTTGATTATGATATATAAAGCTTTTGTAGCTGGGCTATGTAGAAATGTTCCAGATTTGATAGATATAGACTATATGCTCACTAAACAAACCTCCTAATAATCCCAAAAAAACATTTTTATCATCGGGAAAATATTTCTGCATAAAAATTATTTTTTACAAAACAACTTCTATC
>JACRKH010000047.1 GCA_016235495.1 Candidatus Woesearchaeota archaeon | reverse complement strand
CTCTATCCAAGAACTAGCTCTTCTTATACTTCTTCACCAAAAAATACAATAATAACCCTATAAAAAGAACAAAAACAATCACACCAAGCACATTCACCCAAGGCAAAGTAAACAAGCCATTCTGCAAAGCATTCACCTTCACACTCGCTTCAGGAATAATATTAATGCTGTTAAAAAGAAGAGTATTTCTAAAAATTAAGAACAACACTCCCATCAGCAAAAGCAAAATCCCAGAAAAGATATTTGTGCTATGTGTCTCTATTTTCTCTCCAAACAAAGAAAAAGAAATATTCTTTCCACGTATCCAAGAGATATTATACAACTTAAACCTATCCACAGCAAAGGAAAGAAAAAAGAAGGGAACAAAATTCCCAAGAGCATACAAAAACATCAGCAATGCAACCTTTACATAGCTCCCTAAAACCAAAGCAATCAAGAGTACACCAGATAACACAGGCCCAGTGCATGCAGACCAGCCTAATGCAAACAAAACCCCCAAAATAAAATCACCCAAGATATTCTTTGCATGAAAAACGCGAGGAGAAAAGAAACTGAACCCCTTCCCGAAAATCTGCATAAGCCCAAACATCACCAACAGCAACCCAGCAAGAAAGACAAGAAAACTACGATCCTCCTGAAATAATAAAATTCCTTTGCCGACAGCAGAAGCAAGAACACCTAAGAGAACAAAAACAATACTAAAACCAGCAAAAAAAGAAAAAGTATGCAAAGTACTTCGCTCCTTCAAACCATAAGTCAAATACATAGGCGCCAATGCAAGACTGCAGGGAGAGAGAATAGCAATCAAACCGGCAAGGAACGCAATGACAAATGTAATAGTCTCCAAATAACTTAAAGCCTGCTGATTATTATACTCTGTAAGCTTCTGAATATTCTCTGGAACAACCAAAGCACTGGCAAAGGACACAAGTAACAGAATCAATACAAATCCAAAAAAGAATGTTTTTTTCATAAAAATTAAAGTTTCGTATAGTTTGCCGATACCAATTCAACATGTGTAAAGACATAGCTCCCATCAGAAGCAACAACTCCCACTTGTGGCCATAATTTCACAAGCGATGCATAGTACTTCAAATCAGAAGAAGCAACAATAGTTGGCACAGCACTAATATTATACTTCGCAAGTAAGCTCTTGCCTTCACTGCTGGAAACATCAACTGTGGTCTCATTCTTAACAGCAACGCCATAGTTCTCCAGCACTGTCTTGTGTACCTTCACATTATAACAAGTTGCACAGCTCACATCAGTGATATAAGTCACATCCACCAATCCCTTAGTGCTGCTGCTTGCAATATCCCAATAAGGAGGAGTAGAATTCGCAGTCAGCACAAGCGCATCTCCTACCTTTGTTCCAAGCTGCGCAAGAGAAGCCTCAACTTTCGGATAAAGAGACAAATCACCAGTAATAATCAAAGCAGGCAACTCCTTAATCTTATACGCAGCAATATCAGCACTTGCATCCTTCATATCCTCGCTTGTCTCGCTGGACACAGACACTGCAGTCTTCAAAGCCTTCGTAAACTTGCTTATATCATAACAATCAGTACAAGCACTATTCAAAATAGTCCTGAACTGCACTCTCCCTTTATATGTTCCAGTCGCAACATCATAATACACAGGAGCAACATCCCTAAAAATAAGAGCATCATCTTTTTTCTCTAAGCCAGTAATCCCGCTGCTATTTCTATCAATCTCACCTGTAACAATGAGAGTAGGAATTTTTTGAATAGCATATGTGGAAAGCAAAGTTTGTGCCTGAGCATCGTGCACATCTAAAGTGCTTTCCTGAACAACATCAACATTTTCAGCCTTGAGTTTTGTCACAACATTCTCAATAGCATAACAATCAGTGCAAGAACTATCTGTAATAGTAATAATATCAATCTTTGCAGCACGGGTCGCTTCTTCCTCTGCAGCCTTCTGCACACTCACACTATGCCCCAGAGTCAAAGAAGTATATGCACTATACAAAACAAGAATCCCTAATACTACGACAAGTATCCAGCTGAGCTTTTTAATGTTCATCATAGAAAAAAATAAAAATTAACAGCCTCCTACTTGCTTGGGAAGCGAACTCAATGCTGTCGCACTGCTCGCAGCAGAACCCGAAGAGCCGCTCGTAAGGCTCGTCGTAGAGCTAGAGCTCCCCACTTTCAAACTTCCACTGCTAAGACTGCTTTTTAGACTGCTCAGCTGTACTGCCTGCACGAGTGAAACAATCACAAGCACCGCAAGCACCACTGCAAATAATATATTTTTATTCATTTCAACATCCTCCTACCTGTCCTGGTAACTGACTAAGAACACTGCTATCCCCTCCTGCAATCTGAAGTGCAAGTCCCACCATATTCTTAGGGAACCACAAAGTCTTAAACTTATATACTTCCTTCAAAATTTCTGCATCGGAATAATCAGTGTTCATCATAAGCCATAAAGTGAGTGCCTGCACTGCAGGATTGTGTGCACATCCGCATCGCAGGGAGCCGTCAGAGCTAATCCCCTGTGCCCCCACACCGCAGCAAAACTCACAAGATATTCCTCGTGGAGCTGCTGCCAAAGCAATATATCTATCCCAAACTGCAGCATCTTGTTTTGCCTGCGCCTTCAATGCCGGATAGCCAGCTGCCAAAGAATTCTCTGCACCAATAGGATCATCAAAAGAAACGCCCATGGCATCCCCATACGCAGGCGTTCCCGTAGGAATCATCACAGATATTGCATCTTGGTCTGTTTTAATATCTCCTACAGGAAATAAAAGTGCAATACCCTGTGCAGTAGAATGAATCTGTGTCACATCAACAGAAGAGAGATCAACATCACCAGAGGAGCCAAAAAAACTTGAAGAACCAGTCTGAAAAGCACCAACCTGCCATTGATTAAATAATAACACCGCTGCAAAGACTGCTAATAACACCCAATGCAAAGTGCTAAAATGACTTTTCTGCGGAGTATGCACCGCATGAACTCCCTCAGAATGTTCTACCGGATGATGATAAACATGTTTTTCTTCTTCCATATGTCTACTCCGCTTCAAAGGATTTAAAATCTTATCGAAGCTGGAGTATAACAAAACATTATTCTATTTAAATCCTTCTTTGAAATTCAAGAACAAAATTTCCTTTATTCCTAAGAATTTTCGTTCCCTATCGTTTAGATCACTAAATTTTAATTTTCCAGAACCTTTATTAATTTTAACATATTCATAGAAAAAAGAAATGGATCTCAAAAAATTACAACCATATGCACCATTAGTATTAAGATATACAATCGCAGCATTGTTCTTATGGTTTGGTGTAAACCAACTGCTCAACCCAGGGATATGGGTGGCATGGCTTCCTGATTGGCTGACAACAACCTATTTTAACCCGCTCAGCATTATTATTTTTAATGGAAGCTTTGAAGTTCTTTTCGGGGCATTGCTTGCATTAGGATTATTTACAAGACTCAGTGCACTTTTGCTTTCCATACACTTGTTTGGCATAGCATTTACCATTGGCTACAACGACATAGGAATCAGAGACACCGCACTCGCACTTGCAGCACTTGCAGTAATGTTCTATGGCCCAGGAAAATATGCATTGGACAAAGTTATAAAGAAAACAATGTGGGGGCACACCTCTCTTGCAAAATTCTTGTCTCTCTATGAGAGAGATCTTTAATTTTATTTTTAGGAATAAATCTTCATTCCCTCGCTTCGCTCAGGGGCCTCAGCCGCCGGCCAGGGGCTCGACAACAAGACGCACGTTACAATACATTGTTTTTTCTTAAACAACTATCATTTTTCAGTTAGGAATCTCTGTATGACTCCTTTTTTATTGATACTCCTTT
>JACRKH010000044.1 GCA_016235495.1 Candidatus Woesearchaeota archaeon | reverse complement strand
GTGACAATGATCTAGAAAACTTCAGATTCAGATATAACCATTGCAGAAAACACCAAAGTTTGCAATGGAAGACACCATCTGAAGTTTTTCATGAGCCAGCAAGAAATCTTATCTGGTGACATATGTCACCGGACTACACACGCCTCGCCGGCTCTGTAGAAATGTTCCAGATTTGATAGATCTAGGCCATATGCTCACTAAACAAACCTCCTAATAATTTCAAAAATTGTTTTCATCCTCGGGAAAATATCTCTTCATAAAAATTATTTTTATAAAACAACACCTATTTATAAGCAGTAGAGCAATTTTAAGGCTCCTAATGGGGTTTTATTGAAGTTTTCTACAGAGCCGCCTCGCCTTCTCTTCAAATTCCTTAAAAAATTCAAAGAACAAACTATTTAAAGCTCTTCAACTCATAACTAAAAAGAGGTGAACAATGGCAGTACAATTTAATTATCTTGCTCCAAAAGGATGGAAACCTTCTAAAAATCATCTCATCACCTTAATCAAAGTCGAACTTTCTCAAACAGCAGTGAAAGAAGCAAAAGGAAAACCACTCAGAAAAATTTTCAAAGACGCAGCAGCATCCGTCGCAGCAGAATCCTCTACAGGAACATGGACAAAAGTCTATGACGGCCCTGACTCGGGAATCAAGCGCGCAGGCATAGAGCGTGCATTCGCATTCGACTTGGACTACAATAACTTTATGTTCAAGGTCGCCTACCCTATTTCCCTTTTCGAACTCAATAACATTTCAGGTTTATTCGCAGGCATTATCGGAAACATTGCAGGCATGAAAATGGTTTCTGCAATGCGCGTCTACGATGTAAAATTCCCAGAAAAAATGGTCAAAGCATTTCCTGGGCCGGCATTTGGTGTTCCTGGCATCAGAAAAATACTCAAAAAACCTTATGGTCCGCTTGTTGCAACGGTGCCAAAGCCAAAGATAGGCAGAAATGCAAAAGAGCAGGCAAAACTCGCATACCAATTATTCACTGCAGGCAATGGAACGTATGACGGGATTAAAGATGATGAAAACTTAACCAGCTTGCACTTCAGTAAATTTGAAGAAAGAGCAAAACTGGTCTTAAAAGAATTAAAAAAGACAGAAAAAGAAACAGGGCACAAAAAATTCTACCTCTGCAACATTTCACATTCAAATATAGAAACCATGAGAACACATGCAAAACTTCTCAAAGAGAATGGAGCAGTCTTCATGATGCTTGATGTCATCTGCACAGGTTTCGCAGCAGCAGATACAATGAGAAGATACAACCCAGGTTTAGCAATTCACGCACACCGCGCAATGCATGGCTTCATTACCAGAGATAACTCTCCAGGTATTCATGGGCATGGAAAACTCTATGGCTTTTCAGTCTCCATGATTTTTCTCGCAAAAACATTCAGGCTTTTAGGAGTAGATTCATTGCACGGCGGTTCTCCTCTTGCAAAAATGGAAGACTATGGAGAAGCAAAGTATATCCAGCAGATTTTACAAGAAAAACATCTCAAACCCCATCCTAAAATTCCTTCACTCGGGCAGGATTGGTATCATATCAAGCCAGTCTGGATGACAGCCTCTGGGGGCCTGCACCCTGGAGACTTTGAAATGGTCATGAAAGAATTAGGAGAAGATCTCATCATACAATGCGGTGGTGGCCTCTTAGGGCATCCACATGGAGTGAATGCAGGGGTTAAAGCAATAGAGCAGGCGCGAGACCTTGCAATGAAAAAAATTCCATTAAAAAAATGGGTGGAGCAGCATCCCAATTCGGAGCTCGCTGCAGCAGTAAAACTCTGGGGCTATGGTCCAAGGATAGTGTACTAATGGCAAAAACAATCACAGTCAACCAAAGAACCTTAGGCATCGTACTTCTGCTCGCATTGATAGCACAATATATCAACTTCTACAGCATACCATTAATAGGAAGAATAGCCGTGCTAGTTGTAGCAATATTATTATTTCTCAAGTAAATTTTTTTTAAGTAAAATTGTAAAGGAAGTATTTATTATTTTCAAAAATGAAAAGCTTTAAATAAACAAATCCCCTTCCACAAACAAAACAAAAGAGGTGTAATATGAAAAAAACAAAAATAATTTCTCTTGTCGTCTTTTTAGTGCTACTCGCCGGTCTAATAAGTGCTTGTGCACAAACAAAAGAAAATAGTACAAGCTCTGGAGATTCTTCTACAGCTTCGAGTGGAAAAGGCGCTGCTGCCCCAGCATTGCCATTAGGAGCAAAAGGTTGCCCTAGTGGCTGCCAGCACTGTACTTCAGACGGAAGATGCACTACTAGCGTAAAATAAGCTACACTAAGGATATCTATTTTAATTTTTTTTAACTAAAGCGCTTATGCAAATAAGCATCCAAAGAAGCAGCAACCTTTTCTTTCCCTGCTGCTACATAAAAATCTCGAGCCTCTTGCAATGGCAAAATAGGAACATCAATGCCCCTCCAATGAGCCATCTTAACGCGATGAAGCATATTATATCTATTGCTGCTTACTTCAACATCTATGCCATCAATAGTAAAAAGAACATTTTCCCCTTCATCTTTCAGATACTGCTTAAAGATTTTCTTAAACACACGCACACCCTCATCATTCGTGCGAACATGTAAACGCTGAACAGCAACATCCATACCCTGAATGCGAACATTTGCACTGCCATCCATTCTCCACACAATAGACTCATGCTCTAATCTCTGAAGAATCAAGCGAAGCACATCATACATATCTGTTTCTTGCATAAAAGAAAGGTGCATAACAGCTTATTAAAGATTATGCCAATGCAATAGATAAAATGAAGACTATTCCTAATCTCCATCCTGCAGACCAGATAAAGTCTCTAAAGAAAGAAATACTTTAAATAACAGCAAATCTTCAATCCCTCGCTTCGCTCAGGGGCCTCAGTCGCCGGCCAAAGGCTCGACAACAAGACGAACATTATTCGTTTAAAAAAAGAATT
>JACRKH010000046.1 GCA_016235495.1 Candidatus Woesearchaeota archaeon | reverse complement strand
GGAGGGATTTGAAGCAAAGTTTTATATACCTATTTTGTTCAACTAGTGTAATGGTAATGTCCGTTGCAACAGATAGAGTTAGGGTAAGTTGCTTGGGCATTAAAGTTCTTGGAACTATTTGTGGAGAGAAGATACATTGACCAGGGGGATTTTTTCTCGATTATTTTGGATATTTGAAAAAGGAAAGGCACATAAAGATTTACAAGAAGCGTATGCCTATTTGAACTCCCTTGCAGAACTTCTTGCCCAGGAGTTAAAACTGTTAAGGGGTTTACAAAGAGAAATTGTTAATGCACATTTAAAACAAGCAAAATATACTTCTAAAGCAACAGGTGCACTAGGATTATCTAAAACAGAATTTATTGAAGAAGAGCTTGTTAAGGAGATCAAACTGCTTGCAGGCATAACAGAACATAAATTTGAAGAATCTTTCAAAATTAGAACAAAAACACAAGTTATAAGCCCTTTAGAAAAAAATGAAATAGTACGAGTAACTGCATTTTTACATAAAGTGAAAAATTGTTTATTTTCTTTGGAAAACATACAAACACTTGGTGATAAACAAAAATTACAACGTATTGATAGCTCTCTCCGAGAAATTGTTGCCCTTTCAAAAGCGTTTCGGGAACTGGAATCCCATAAAGAGGAAATCCTTACAAAAGTTGATGAAGAATCCATTAGTCCTTTATTACGAAGAATGTATCTCTCTCCTGAACATCATCCCAAAGACTCATCTCTTTTTCTCTATAGGCTGACACAATCTCAATTGAGAGATTTTGAAGAAGAAGCTCAAAGAATTAATTCTTGTAATGACCCTAACTATCATATCACGTGGAGAAAATGGTGGAGAGATATACACATTCCTGAGAAAGACAAAAGAACGCCAATTAAAGATCCACATATTAATGTTACTATCAAATTATTTGGTGGGCCAAAAAAAGATATACATCTCTTGCTAAATGCTGCTTAAACCTTTCCCACATAACTTAGAATTCTTGCTTCGGCTGTCACAAGGAAATAATTTTCTGTAAAATGTTTTGAAGCTGGGTATCTCAACCTTTCAAAGATTCTATCAAAATTATTAAAACAAGAAGGGTGTTCTGATCTTAATGCAGTATCTGAAATCCCTGAAGGGATATAAGGTATCCATTTTTGTCTGCGCATCTTTTTTATTTCATCTATCGATACCTTCATTTTTCCTCGTGGACCTGCTCGTCCTGTTGCATGAGGCATAGAGCTATATTTGGGGAGCTTGAATGGAGCTTCATCAGAGACTGTATAAAATATAATTTTTTCCCCAATATTTGCAGGGAGTATATGGATCTTGTTTTGCTGTACTTTCACAACGCCTTTTCTATAAATAATCCCTTCTTCTGTTTCTTCGACAGAATTATGCGTCCAGTTTCCAAGTATTTCACAGCTTCTTGACCCAATGTCTGTTGCAAGCTGATGCCCTAAATATTCTCTAAAGCCTTCTGCATATTGCTGTCTTTTTTGTGCTTCTGCAATTGTTGCTGGGATTGTTATATCTAAATTACCACCATGGGTGTGAACAAGAATAATATTATGGGGATATTTTTGTTCGGTATTTGGGATTGCTGATTCGTATGCACCACATATATCAACAAAATGATTTCCACGCCCCAAAATCCCTTTTCCGGCAAGTTTCTTAAAGATAATATCTGCTGCCTCTTTTGGATTCACTTCATCAATAGAAAATGCTGCAATTCCACAACCAGCATCTCCACTAAATATTCCTGGGTTGTATCTGTGTTTAGCAGGATTATATACCCAGATGCTACTATTTGGGATAGAATTTCGTTTAAACTCTCCATCAGGAAAACGGACGAGAGCATCTAATCCTTCTCGCAATTGTGGAGGCGGATAATAATATGTATCCTCAAATGAAGTAATATTGACCATATTTGATGGGAAAAAGAGCCCATTTATAAAAGTTACTATCTTCATTACTTGATGGTAATTAACAAGATTAAGTAAAATAAAGCGAGTCTGGAGGGATTTGAACCCTCGACCTATAGCTTAGAAGGCTATCGCTCTATCCAAGCTGAGCTACAGACTCATAACAGGGAATGAAAAGATGAGAACTTTTAAAGGTTTCTATTCCCTGAAAATCCGAAAATCTTTCGGTTTTTTTCTGTAAAAGTTTTTTAAGGCAAATTTTTTATTTCTTCTTCTGGGGGTGGAAAGATGTTTGAACGAATTGCAATATGCGTGGTTAGTCTTATCCTCTTTGCTCCTTTTGTGAGCGCTGAGGTGTACATAACAGAGATTATGCACAGCCCGGAGGGAATATCTGATAGTGATGGGGAATGGGTGGAAGTGTATAATGATGGAAATGAAAGTGTCAATATGAGCGGCTGGACTTTGAATGGGAAAGAATTTTCTTCTTTTATTTTAGAAAGAAATACCTATGCAGTCATTGCTCGAGAACTGCTTGATGGAACAGATACTGATACAGAAAGTTTTGAAGCATACTGGGGAAACAATAATGGCATCTGGGATGAAAATTTCTTGGCAGTACAAGGGGCAATGAGCCTGAAAAGTGCTGATACGCTTGTTCTAAGCAATGGGCAGTATAAGGATAGTGTGGAGTATAACAGCTCTTTTGGTGGAAAAGATGGAAAAAGCATTGAGCGTGTTTCTCCTTCTCTATGGAAGGATGGAGCAGTGAATGGGACGCCTGGTTTTGGGAATTTTTCTTCTGTAGAAAATGTGGACAAGGATATTGAAGTTATTGTTCGCGGTGATGCAAAGGCAGTGCTTGAGGGAGGAGCGCTTCTTGATGACTCTGTGCGTGATGGTGTACAAGTGCTCCCTCATGCAGGAAAAGCACGGGATATTCCTTTTTTTGCCTCGATGAATGGCAGCCAGGGGAATATCTCTGCTTTTTTTCAGAATAAAAGCATTGCTCTTGAACGAAATGGAACGCAATGGCTAGGAAATGTATCCTTGCTTTCCACAGATGCTGCTGGGATGTATACAATTCATTTGGTCTCTGGAAATCTGAGCAAAGATATTGTGTTTTCCTATCTTCCTCTGCTTGCAAATGAAGTTGATACTCATGCATTGGAATTTAATAGCAGCAGTTCTGCGCATGCGATCTCTGTAAAGAATATAGGCAATATTCCTTTCCTCGTTTCTGTGGAGTTGAGTGAAGGATTGCAGGAGCGTCTTGCTTTGTATCATGCAGGAACTATTTTCTTCCGAACTGTTTCTGTTGCTGCAGGGAATTCGACAAGCATAGAGATGCAGATGCTTGAGGGAGTCCCAGAGGGATTGTATCAGGGAAAAATACATCTGCATTTTGAGGAGCAACGATGAAAGTACAACTGCTTCAGGAGATAGAATTCCTTTTGCATGATGCAGAGGAGCGCGTGTGGGGAAAGGCTGATGCAATTATGCTTGCTCTCTATTGGGATTTAGGATATGCATTGCATGACTACAGCAAAGAGGAAGTTGAAGCACTTGCAAAAGAACTCTCTGTGCTTTTCAATGTAGAAGAGAGCATGTTTGTGATTGCATATAATTTTTATCATGCAGATCCTATACGAAAGCATGCACTGAAAGAGGTTGTATGAAATTTTTTCTTTTTTTTCTTTTGCTTTTGCCGAGCGTTTCTGCGCTTGCTGTGAGTCCAGGGCATATTTCCTCTGGCGATAGAGAGCTTTTTGTACAGAATACAGAAGCTGCTGCTCAGTCTGTTCGGCTTTCTGGGATTATAGAAAAGAATATTTCTCTTGCTCCAAAAGAAAGTTTGCTTATTCCCTTGAATCAGGGATATCGTTCTGCTTTTCTTTTGCTGCAGAATGATGATGAAGAAATTTTTATTCCTGTTGAAGAAATTTCTGCTGCAGATACACCTCGTTATTTATGGATGGGGTTGCTTGCCTCAGGAAGTATTTTGAGTGTTTCCATTTACGGCTGGAAACGACGAAATAATGCCAAAAAGATTCTATACGCTCGGTCTCTTCTTTCCCAGCAATGAGTGATTTCCGCAGTATTCAGGAAAAATGGCAAAAGTTTATTGGAATCCTTGCGGGCCAATTGTTTTGAGAATGTGCTTTATTTGTTCAATTGTTTCCTGCTGTGCTTTTTTATCTGACATGCGAACAAAAAGGAGCAAAAGCTCAATTAATTTTTTCTCATCCATGCATCGTAATGTGAGACCATCTGTAATAAAATAAAAGCGAAAACCTTTGTATCTTAGTTCTTTAATAACAAGACCTCCCACTACTCCAAGTTCTTTTCCTTTCGATGGAGAAGTCTCAAGTGTCCTTAAGTATTCTAAGACTTCTATGCTCTCTTTTTTAAATTCTTTATTAATTTCTGAAGAAAGAGACTCAACTATTTCTACTTTTGCCATTTTTGTTTTGCTCTTTTTATGGCTTCATCAATTGGGATTGCTTTTTCTGATGAAAAAATAAATTCTCTGAACTGTTCTTTCACTGCAAGAGTATAGAGTCTTTTAATAATATCTTCATAAGTTTCTTTTTTTGTTCCAAAAGTACTGATGAGTTCTTTTGTTTCTTCACTTATTTGTATTGTACTTGTCATTCTATAGAGCCTATAGTTACTATAGTTTATAAAGGTTTTGTTTGTTTTGCGTTGAATATCCCAAAAAGCTTATATACGCTCGGTCTCTTCTTTTCCAGCAATGAGTGATTTCCGCAGTATTCAGGAAAAATGGCAGAAGAAGTGGAAGGCAGAGAAGCTTTTTGAAGCGCATGTTGATGGTAAGAAAGAAAAGTTTTTTATCACCACCCCTTATCCTTATATTTCTGGCTCTCTGCATATTGGCCATGCTCGTGCGGTGACTGAGGTTGATGTCTATTCTCGATTCTTTCGCATGCAGGGAAAAAATGTTTTATACCCTATGGCTTTTCATATATCTGGAACGCCAGTGTTGGGTATCAGTCTTGCGATAGAGAATGGCGACAAAGAAAAAATAGAGCAGTATAAAGAGTATGTGCGCGCCTATGTTCCCAATGAAAAGGAAGTAGAAAGAGTTGTTGCAAGTTTTTCTGATCCATGGGCTATTGTGAACTTTTTCATTCCTAAAATGCAAGACGAGTATTCTTCTTTAGGATTAGGTGTTGATTGGAGAAGAAGTTTTACTTCTGGAGATGCAGTACATCAGAAATTAGTAGAATGGCAGTTTCATAAGTACAAAGAGAAAGGGTATCTTGTGCAAGGAAAATATCCTGTTTTGTATAGCACTTCATTGAAAAACCCCGTTGGTGAGGATGATATTGCTGATGGGGATACCAATCCTGTAGAGAAAAAAGAGTTTACCTTAATGAAATTTGCTTATGGTGATGCTTTCTTAGTGGCTGCTACTTTGCGTCCAGATACGCTATTTGGACAGACCAATCTCTGGGTGAATCCTGATGTTGTGTATGTGAAAGTTTCTGTGGATGGAGAGAAGTGGATTGTCAGCAGGGAGTGTGCAGAAAAGCTTTCGTATCAAGATAAAAAAATTAAAATTATTAACGAAGTATCTGGCAGTTCTTTGTTAGGAAAGACTTGCAAAGCAATTACAAAAGGAGAATTGATTATCTTACCTTTCAAAGGATGCAAGCCTTCTGTTGCCACAGGTTTGGTTGTGTCTGTGCCGAGCAGTGCTGTGTATGATTACATGGCTTTGAAAGAGTTGCAGGATTCTCCTGCATTGTGCAAGAAATATGGATTGAATTATGAGACTGTGAAAAAAATTGCAGTTATTCCCATCATAACAAGTACTGCTTCTTCCACTGGGTATCCTGCAAAAGAAATTGCAGAAAAAATGAAGATTCATTCTTTACAGCAAGAAAAATTACTCGAAGAAGCAACGAAAGAAGTCTACAGCCAGGAGTTTCATACAGGAAAACTGATGAAAAGCTGTGGGAAATATGCTGGCATGTCTGTGGAGAAGGCACAGAAGGAAATTAGTGTTGCTTTGTCGAAAGAAAAGAAAGTGGATGTTTTTTATGAAACTTCCCGTCGAGCTTTTTCTCGAGATGGGGGAGAGATTCTTGTTGCCATTGTGGATAATCAATGGTTCTTAGATTTCAATGCAAAGGGTTGGAAGACTCTTGCGAATGATTGTCTGAAAAATATGGATATTCTTCCTGACAAGTATCGAAAGCAGTTTGAGGATGTGTTTGCATGGCTGGATAAGAGACCCTGTGCACGATTACGAGGGTTAGGGACGAAACTGCCTTTTGACACAAAATGGGTTATTGAATCTCTTTCTGATTCTACTTTGTATATGACTTTGTATACTATTCAAGACAAGATTCAGAAGTATAAAATTACAGGGGAACAGATGAGTCCTGCATTCTTTGATTATGTGTTTCTCGAAAAAGGAAATGTTGAGGCTTTATCTCAAGAGATTAAAGTGAAGAAGGCTGTGTTGGTTGAATTACATGATGCTTTTGCGTACTGGTATCCTATGGATCAAAGGCATACCTTCCCTCCTCATCTTGCAAACCATTTATCTTTTATGATTTTTGCACATGCTGCATGTTTTCCTCGAAAATATTGGCCGAAGAAAATTTCTTTCCATGGATTAATTATGTCTGATGGCCTGAAAATGTCCAAGTCGAAAGGGAATGTGGTAACCTTAAAGCAATTGAATAAGGATTATGGTGCAGACAGCTTCAGAGCATTCCTTTGCAACTCGACGAGCATTGATGGCATGATGAACTGGCAGAGCAGCGAAGTGGAGAGAATGAAAAATCATCTTGATTCTTTGTTTACATTACTGGCTGCTATGGCGAAGAATAAAAAAAATGGAACTATTGCAAACAAAGCATTTGTGTCCCGTGTGGAAGCTTTGATTGAACGAGCTACTTTGAGTTTCAAGGCAATGAATCTTCGCGACTATAGCAATGTGGTGCTGTATGATTTACTGAGAGAATATCAAAGAGCTGTGAAGAAAGAGAAGAATCCTGCTGTGCTTCATCATTATTTGTTTTCAAAATGGGTGCGCATGCTTGCCCCCTTGTGCCCTCACTACGCTGAAGAGCTGTGGAGTCTAGGTGGAGAGAAAGGATTTGTTTCAATTGCTGCGTGGCCAGAGTTTGATGCTGGGCTGATTGATATCAAAGCTGAGTTTGAGGATGAAGTTTTAGAGAATTTAGTTTCTGATGTGCAGGAAATTCAAAAGCTTGCAAGGGTAGAGAGATTGAAAGAAGTGAAAGTTATCATTGCTGCTTCATGGAAATATAGTTTTATGAAATCTTTTAAGAAAGCAATTGAGAAGGAGAGAAATGCTGGTGTCTTGATAAAGAGCCTCATGGATGCTGCGCACAGCAAAGAGATTGCATCATTGATTCCTTCTTTGCTGAAGAATCAGAGCAAGATTCCGCTTGTTGTTTTGACACAGAAGGAAGAGTTTGCATTCCTAGAAGTGCAAAGGAGCTATTTAGAAAAGAGCTTTGGCTGCAGAGTCGTGCTTGAAGCTGCGGAAAAGAGCAAAGAAAGCAAGGCTGGCAGTGCATTGCCGAGCAGGGCTGCTCTGGTTGTTTCTTAGCGAAAAATATTTAAAGTATCTTTACTCCTTAGGATGCATGGGAATGATTGTAACACTAAATAAAAGAGACGAATTACATGCTTTTTCTGGGAAAAGAGGAAAGGAAAAGTTTGTTCTTGATAAGGCTGGAGACTTTACTTTGGGTTCTCTGCAGTTTGCTTTTGCTGAACTGGCAAAACATCCTTCTGCAGGAACTGTTGTAGGGAGTTTTAAGAGATCCGGCAGAGCAATGAAGTATGCTGCTGGAAGAGCTTTTGAGGCTACACATCGCTCTTCTGTTGAAGGAAAAGAGTCCTGGAAGTTTGTGAAGAGCGGGCAGGAAGTTGCGCTTGAAGAGGGTGATGTGCTTGAGTTTCGCATTACCAGTGCGAACCCTGCGGAGACCTTTTATGTGTCTCTGGCTGTTGAGGGCTTTGAGACGAAATAGATTTTTTCTTCCTATTCTATTGTTGGCTGGAGGCTCTGCGGGGGTTTTCATTTTGCAGGGTTGTGAGAAGGCATTCTTATTAATCTTGAAGATAGCACTTCAGAGGGGAAGGCAGTGCGTTTATTGTTATTTAATTTGTTTTATAACAATCAAAGAAATTATCCCAGTCAAGGCTAATTGAATCAAAGGACTTATTCCTATTCCAAAAAGAGGAATTTGAATTTAAATCTCTTTGAAATGTTCCTTTTTTAGTTTGAAAAATATTTTTGCATTATCTTTAGCATCTTCTAAAGCATCGTGAGTAAGATCTCTTTCTCTTAATAGATCAATTTTCGCCTTCAAATCTTTATTTAATCCCTTGTTTAAAGAATTCAAATTTTGAGAATTATATCCTAACGGATTCTCTTCTAAAAAATGCCAAAAGTACCAGCATACAAACATCCAATCAAAACCGTTATTATCTGAAATAAAAACTGGCTTTCCTGAAGAATTTTTTATAATCCACTCTTTAAATTTCTGCATCGCTTCTTTTGCATCTACTGCGTCTTTTTCATCTACAAACTGTCTCCTATTTGGATCAAATTTTTCAGAGATTGGTTTTATATTTATTTTAAAAGTTTTATCTAATTTTTCATCTACTATTACAGCACCTAAAGAAGTCATGGAATAATCTCCAGGTATTGGACCATTTGCTTCAATATCCACCATTATATAAGTTTTCATTTTCAAATTACCTCTCTATTAAGAAGATGAATTGCCTGCTGGATTGAAAATTAATGCTCCACAAGTTGGTTCAGGATATTGTTGTTCTGTCATAATCATTGATTATTTGATGAAAGTTATAAATATATCGAAAGGCGACCCCGTAGCAATTTCACTTAACTTATAGGGTTAAACGAAGTGGCAATCCCTCGAAAATTTTGGCGAGGAAAAATGAGGCAACCCACATTTTTCACTCCTGACAAAATTTTCAGAGATGGATTGGCATTTGGGAAAAATCGGGAATTTTCTTGGAAAATTAGCATAGCGACCGATTTTTCCGTTTAACCCTTGTTAAACTCTCCATCAGTTATGTAGTCCTGATGGATTGCGTCTGCAAAGTCGAATTTTCACTTTATTAATCGAGCGAAGCGAGTGTAACTGTCCGAAGGACAAAAGAGTTGGGGGCGTCCTATGTTGTTCTTTAGGACTATAAGTGACCAGAATAAGGGATTTTTCTATTATTTCACAATTCAAACAACCTTTTTTTCTTGGTTTTTTTCTCATTACCTTTTTCTAAATATTCTGATAGTTTTTGATATATAATATTGAACGCTTTTTGATTGGTTCCAGCTAATCCTATCTGACCATTATTATTCCAGTAATTGTCATTCATACCCTTTTCCATTTTAGAGAGAATCTCTTCTATCCTTTCTTTAGTAACTTTTTCTCCACAGTAAGATATAACTAAAGGAAATAATCTATGAAGAGTAAAAATACCTATTGTTTTTTGAATTAAATGTTCATTGGGTAAATTAAAAGCATTAGGGCACAATTCACTTATAGCATTCCAATATCTAACTAACAATTCAGTAATTTCTTCAACATTATAATGTTCATAAATCTCATTTTTAATAATTGGCCTTAACGATTCAGTAAATGATTTCTGACTTGATATAGTGGTAAGTTTAGGCTCATTTGGAAATCTTATTTTTTTATACCACACACTATCTTTTCTTTCATTAAGTTTTTCTGATATTTCGATTGCCTTAGGCATCCAAGTTATGCCTCGTGTTACTGTAGAAGGCATTTGACTGATTATGTTTTCCTCTTCTTCAAATATCCTACTTAACAATCTTTCAGCCAAATCAGACCTTACTCCTTTTTGAGTTTTATTTATTATAATGAATTGTTTGGCTTCTTCATAAGTTGTAACTAAGTTCGTAATAACAATAGGTATTTGATAATTCTCATATTCCTCTCTATCTTTAATAGCTATTAGAAGACCTTGCCTTCTATGCTGTCCATCAACTATCCACATATATGAATCATCAGGGATATTAAGTTTGCCGTGATAACCATTTATTCGGACAAAATTTATCTTTTTCCTCACATTTAGAAGTATAGAAATAGGACTTATACCTTTAGCATTTATTACATATTTAGCAAACTCTTCAGATCTTTTGTTACTAATCTCTCTCTGATAACCTTCTTCATCTTCTCTTTTAAAAATGTCTACTTTAATCTTTTTAAGGTCTGACAACTGTTTTGCAGTCATATATGTAACATAAACTGGTATACCATTCTGTATTATTTCAAATGCGTCTAGTTCCATTTTACTATAAATGAGAGTGTTGGTATTTAAATGTTTCTATTTATTTTATCCGAAGATTTTATATTGGGTTTTATTATTGGGATTTATAATAATATGCTATTTATTTATATAATATCGGATACTTTTTTATCCTTGCATATTTTTTAAGAAGTTTATTTTTTTGGATTTTCACAAAAAATAGATAAATTTATATATTCATGGATACTTTTATATCCAATATGGCAAATAATGAACTTATTTCAAAGATAGTAGAATTAGGAGAAGAAATAGTTAGGCCCATATTTAAAGATAAACAATTTGGAGTGCTAAAAAAAATTAGCTTTGGTACAGAATTAACAGAGACTGAAAAAAGGTATTTACGGGGTAATATTAGGAAAAAATTGGAGTTACTGAATATTTTAAACTCGGATCAATATAACCCAAGAGTTAAAGACTATTCGGATTTTCTGAAAATCCTGAGAGAATACTACATCACCGGTTTAGACGCTCTAAAAAATAATGGCTTTGGTTGGGACTTGAAGATAAATGTAATTGAAATAATAAATACTAAGCTGAATGGTGAAGTAGAATTTAGCGACAAGACTTTGAAATTAATCAAAGTGAAGTCAATAAAAAAGGCCAATTTTGAAACAAATAAATCAGATTCATTAAAATATGCAACGAATGAGCAGATAATCAAGGATATAAAAATAACCAAAAATTCATTGGTAAAGAAAAAATGGATAAATCATTATTCAAGGTATAAATCTGAATTTTCAAAATTTGAACCAGGAGAATCAAATGATTAGTAACATAATCTCGTTATTAAGAGAAATCTTAAAAGAGATTGAAAAAGACAATCCGTATGGTCTTATTGGAAAAGGTGGTACAATATTAGCAATTTATCACTTAAATCATAGAGATTCGCAAGATTTAGACTTTGATTGTTTGACGAAAAATAAGGACAAAGATTTTGAAACATATTTCAAATCGATATTTGATAAAGTAACAAAAGAACACAAATTAAATTGTAGGGTTAATAAGACTTCATTTTCTGCTACTGGTAGATTCCACATGAATGTTATTTTTTCAACATACAAAGATTTACCTCCAACAAAAATGGAGGTTAATTTTATTGATAAATTGCCTAACGATTTGATTACATTAGGTGAGATGAAATTTTATCCATTAGAACATTTATTTTTTCAGAAATTAAAGGCAACTATTGATAGGAGAGAGATAAAAGACTTGATAGATATTGGTTCAGCCTTAAAATCAAAAGAACCGATGCTGGATTATAAAAAATTAGAGACGTACGAGAATATTCTGACCCTCATAGATGGAGCAATATCAATAATTGAAAAGTTAGAGAAAAATCCAAAGGAATGGAAAGAAGAACTTGCCACTACTGAACTCAAGTTTGACATTAATGAAAAAAATTTCCCACAATTCATGAATAAAACCAAGACAGGATTACACAGATTAAAAAATTACTTTAAGAAAAAATCATATTAAATAATAAATTTCGACCATAGGAAGACTATATGTGCGAAGCACCGCCCCCAACTCTTTTCGTAAGTGAAAATTCGATTGAGTTTAACAT
>JACRKH010000045.1 GCA_016235495.1 Candidatus Woesearchaeota archaeon | reverse complement strand
GGGTAAGCGACTTTAAAAATCCCCCACATCATCACGATCGAGCCCGTACCGGCTTCAGAGGGCTATATCACTAATGTGGAAGGTTTGCTGACTCGAGTAAGAGAAGCTATCCAGACCAGTATTGATGATGATGAAGACGAAGAAGTGCAAAAGAAAGGCAAGAGACTGCTGAAGAAGCTGACAGATGTAACTTTGGGGCGGGACAGCTTAAGCATTACTATTGAAGATCCTACGGGAAATTCTGAAATAGTCTCTGATAAGGCAGAGAGAAAATGAATCGGAACTAAAATTTAAGCAAAAAAAGAGTGGGGAGCAGAAGAATGGTTTATCAGCAAAGTGTTAGAGTGCATGAGTTAGTTTACTGCAGAGATTCTGCTCCGTGTTTTATCTGCCAGTCAAACAGTTCTGCTCATCAGCCAGCAATAAAAATGGTGATGGAAAGCAGAGTTCAGGCAGAACGTTTAGTTGATCTTTATCGAAGCGCGGGGCTGACAGTGGAACTGGGTTATTATGCCCATAAACCCTCAAGAGTAGAGGTGATTGCTTCTGCTTGTGTGCATCATCTTTCTGATTTAGGCAGGCTGAAAGATGCAATCGAGTCCAGAGAGAATCTTGTGACTGTGCAGCAGATGCGGGGTCTGGAAAGAAAAGTAACCGAAGAGAAAATAAACTTATGATACGCCGTTGCTAAAATTCATTTTTATTGCTGGATAATCGATTTGTATCTTTCTATTTCCTCTAAAAAATGCTTTTCCCATGGAAAACATAATCGGAGATCGATTAACTCTTCTTCTCCTGGTGCTCCTTGTTTTTCTAATAATATTAATTGTTCAAGGTGTGTGCGTATTTTATAATGCTCTGGTCGAGAGCCAAAAATGGAAGACATGACCATTGCATCAGTAAGCCGACCTCTCGCATATTCCTTTCCGCCAAATTCTGAGTCATATCGAAGATGATAAGCTGTGCGATACGCTTCTGCATCAGAAAGCAAAAAGAATTCTTGCTGCCAACCGTTTTGGGACTGATTTTTGTTCATTTTTGCTAGAAGAAACGGAAAAAGATGATTATAGTGGTAGCTATGGGTCAGTTCATGACAAAGGATAGCTTGAATCTCCCTGTCCGAAATTTTTTTTAGTGCACTGGGCTGTAAAGCGATAGCGTTAAACAGAAAAGAAAATTCTGCCGGTGCAGTAGGAGAACAGCGGGAATACTCCATGAACAAATCATCTTCTGCATTAAGGAAACATATTCTTCCCAAATGCACCCCCTTGTATTCTTCTAAAAAGTGCAATGGCAGGCTGATTTCTTTTTTAACTAATTGGATTAATGAATGATTTTCAATACGAGAGTAGGCACTGTCCTAATTAACGAATGTTAATTGGGCATGAAGAAAGTTTCCCCACGACCATATTTTAGTTGCCTGTTTCTCCAACATTGCTGGCGTCAGGTTTTTTTGGATTTGATGCATAAAATTCCAGTGAAACTGGAATAAATACAATGCATCTTCAAGTGCAAATTTGCACTTAGGATGACACTGACTTTTCCTTACCAATCTTGACATTCTGTTTCTCAGAATTGTGTTGAAACATTCGACTTGATTGGTATTAATCTCCCATAAATCAGGCTGACCATAGATTGCTTTCTTAATTGCTGGAAAGATTTTCTCCCCATCTTTTGTTTTTATCTTCTGCCCATAACAAAGACAATCTTTGTTATAATATTCAGGCAGAACATAAGTGTAGTCATCATTGCCATCAGAGTTAATTTTCAATTTTCTTTTGTACGTTGGTTGCTGGACAAGATCCTCGAACTTATTGAACATCAACTTTAAAGTATTTTTGTTCCATTTGCCAACACCAAATAAAACAAAGAAAAAAGACTTGCGTTTCACGCAAGTTGCAACAACTGTTTCGCTCGGTTTAGGGAATTTATCGTCGTTGGACTTAAACCTTTGAGGTTTTTTTTAACGAAGGTCCAGAGTTCGTCAACTTCATAAGTGCTTAATCCAAGATCGTGAACAAGATATGCAGTCATTTCTTTGGCATGCATAGCTAAACTATGCAGCAAATCGCTGATGGTATCACGATGCACATGCATTGAGCGTTCAACAGCACGCACCCCCTTTTTCTCAACAAGTTCTTTACAGATTGCCTTTATTTTACGTTCACTCAACTTTCTGTTGTACATTGGAGTTCCTTTTGTTTCAACAAAAACAACTTTGCAATGTTTGCAAAGAAAGCGTTGATGACCAGCATAATTTTTTCCTTGTTGGGTAATTTCTTTTCCACCTTCTTTGCGATAATAAGAACACTCTTCATTCTGACACACTGCTTTATTTTTACTTCTTAGTCTAGCCATGAAAATCACCTCATGGCTAAAGTAAAGTAAAACTACTTTATTAACGTTTCTGTTCTAGGACAGTG
>JACRKH010000043.1 GCA_016235495.1 Candidatus Woesearchaeota archaeon | reverse complement strand
TTGGTCATCGATTATAACCCTGAAATCATTGAAGGCTTAAAAAAAGAAAAAATCTCTTGTATGTATGGGGATATGAGCAATTTAGAGATACTCAGAAGAATTAATTTTAAAGAAGCCAAAGTAGTTATCTCTACTATAGCCAGAGAGTCAGATAATCTCGCTCTGCTGGGCTACATAAAAGATATACGAAGCAATGCTCTTATCATCATGACTGCAGCAAACAGCGAACAGGCTTTAACACTCTACGAAAAAGGTGCGGATTATGTTCTTGTTCCTGCAGTAAAGACAGGAGAAATTATTTCTTCGCTCTTAGAGAAATATATGGATAAGAAAAAACTTCTCCAGAAACTCAAGCAGACGCATATAAAAAATCTCCAAAGTTCAAACAAAGAAAAATCTTAGGAGTAATTTTCGAGATAATCCTCTATCGCCTCACGGCTCATCCCTTGGGTGTCAAATAGTGAGCTCATATCAGAATCCTCAAAATCAAAATAGGGGTGTCTGTAAACAAAATGCCCCATAGATGCAAGTGCTTCTCTTCTGAAATGAACTTGATGAATCTTTCCAATAAGATTTCCATGGTCATCATTTCCAAAAGAATCATAGCTGCCATCATGTAAAGAAGTAAAGCGAAGAGTAGGATTATAGTCAGGATATTCCTTCCAAATTCTTTCCGCAGTAGAGTGAAGCTCGTTCCAATCTTCAAGAACAGTATCATATGCTGCAGCAAGAAAAAGGAAATCTCCAGGAACACGAGTATTAAATCTCAAGTTCTTTAGTTCTCTTTTTGCTCGACCAGCACCATAAAGAAGAAGATCCCTGGCAGCGGAATCGCGATGCCTTTGAATGATGGTGAGAAGATGCAGCATAGAGAGGCCTGTTTTTTAGCCCTTTAAATGTCTTATGAAATAAAATGGCACAGGGGGGATTTGAACCCCCAACCCCGAGCTCATGAGACTCGTGTTCTACCAGGTTAAACTACTGTGCCGAGTACCATTCTAGAAAAATTATTCATTTAAAAGGCTTTGGATGGTTTTCTGGACTTTATCCAGATCAGGATCATGCTGTGCTCTCCACAGATCTATTTGCAATCCATCGCCAGGCCTTCGTGGAATCACATGAAAATGCACATGAGGAACAAGCTGCCCTGCATCCTTTCCATCATTCTCAAGAATATTCAGAGCCTCGGTATATTTCTTCATCCCCTTCACAACCTTTCGCAGAGAAGCCATAAAAGCAAGATACTCTTGTTCAGGAAAATCATTCATATGAGGGTAATGTCTTTTGCTAATCACTAAAGTATGCCCCTTGCTTGCAGGGTTAATATCTAGGATAGCTAAAGCATAATCATCTTCATACACTTTCCATGAAGGAAGTTCACCAGCAAGGATTTTACAGAAAATACAATCACTCATCGCCTTTTGAACCTCTAAAAATTTCTTTTTTATTTTCTCTTAATCCATCAAGAATTTGTTGCTTTGCTACTTCAAGAAGTCCTATAGTTTCTTGCGGGCTCATATTCTTAGAACTCATCTTTGTTGCCATTTTCCCATCTTTCACAACAAACTTCACTTCAAATATTTTATCTTCCACACTAAAAACAAATGTTCTAAAATTTTTAAAGCTATCTTTTTCCTCCCAAAAATTTATAAACTACCACAAAATAAAAAAAGCATGAAAAAACAAGTTATTTTTGTAATCCTTGCAGCATTTCTTATTGCAGGCATGGTAAGTGCAGCAGAAAAATCAGCGATTCTTGAAGACAACAAGGAATCAATAGAAAAATTGCTTGCCATAGATGCAACAGGCTTGACAGATCAGCAAATTATTGATGCGCAAAAGCAGCAAATCATAGATAATCTTGATAAAATAAAAGACGCATATAATCAAAATCCCCCAAATCTTCCTAGTATGGCAATTTCAATGTTTAGCGATGCAACAATAAATATAGACATGGGCGGAAAAGATCTGAGTGTCGTCATGAAAGATGCAAAAATAGAATCCATCTCTCAGGGAAAGAATGACAAAGCAGGTCTTCAAGTAATAATCAAAGACAAGGTATTTGAAGAGCAAAACAAAGGAACCTTTGATCCAAAGACAGCACTGAAGAACAAAGATATTACTTTCTCAGGTATAGGCTTCTTTAACAAAATCAAATTTGGCAGTTTGGGATTGATAGTAAAGATGATCCTTTAATCGTTTGCAAAAATTCTTTCTCTATTTTTCTTCATAAGAATATAAAATAAATAAAAAAAGAAGAATCAAACCCTCACTGATGCCGTACTCACCCTTGTCAGCACATCATCCTGGAGTGTATATGTCACTGTGATAAGTTTATTTGATCTCTTGTAGCTAACAAGAACAGTATCAGACAAACTCCCATGCGTAACAGAAAGTGCATACACAGATGGCGTATAAGTGCTTACTTTTGCTTTCGTCGCAAGCACACCATTCTTGTAAACAGAAACATACTTTCCATTGCTGGTAATCAATCGTGTGCTGTCATAATTCACAGCAGCTTGAACAGTTGGGCTGCTGTATGGAGTAAGCTCTTGCACATGTCCATCCGCATAATTCACCGTAACAGTTGCACCGCTAATAGTCTCAGAAGATATCAAATTTGGATCAATGGTTGCAGGTGCCGTCACAACAGGGCAATGGACAGGATAATTTCCATATTTTTTGACAGATGCTGGGGTGTCAGATGCAATGTAGATGTTTGCAGTAGTGGTCGTTGCCGTGGAAGAACAAACTGTACTAAGTGTCACACCCTCTTGATCAGACCCGGGAACAGTATAACTCGCAGTAATTGTTCCCTGCAGATTCATTTCAACAAGTGTGCTGTCATAGAGTCCATACAATACATTTGTTTCTCTGTCATAAAATAAATCAGAGAGAGAAGCAGCAAATGGTTTCATACTGCGCAATAAATTTACTGACCCTCCATTTGTGGAAGTATCAACATCCAAGAAATAAATGGTCCCTGTTTCTTGAGAGCCAACTGCAAACACTCCTCTGCCGCTTGCTGTAGTATAATCCTCACTTGGGATGTATGTCATACCTTCAAGTCCAAGTCGAGTGTTAGCGGGTGCAGGCACAACACTAGTCAGAGACCATGTTTTTGTCTTAGTGCCAGTGCTAATATCAAACTGATACAATGCAAAAGGATATTCATTGACGACATAAACATAATTTGAGTTTGGATCCGCAACGGCAATGCCCTCAAGATCCCCACCAATACTCCATGTTGTCACACTAGATCCATCAGGATTCATTTTCGAAATGAGCCCTTCATCACTGACAACAAAGAGCTGTCCCAGCCTTGAGTGCCAAACCGCACCGCTCGGTTCATAAGTGCCAAGCCCTGCTGAAAGTTCCGTGCCTGTCGTATCTGCAGGCCATGTAGATGCAAAGATAGAACCTAGCATAACAAGGAACAAAACCAAACCAAGCAGTACCATACAAAATCTTTTTTTCATAGAACCACCCCCAAAAAATAAAAAATAACAAAGTAAACTGAGTACTTAATATTTTTTTTTCATTTTCAGGGAACAACACAAAATCTATTTTGCAAAGAATGAAGCCCACAAAATAGTCTAGTAAGCATGCCTCTCTAGCAAAACATTTATATACGCTAGAACTATTTTTTTATTTTTATGGAACAGAATAAGGTCTACCTAGAGAGAAAGGAAAAGCTAAAAGAACTCCAAAAGATGGGAGTAAATCCTTATCCCTACGAATATAAAGGATCTATCTTCAGCACAAAAATTCTAGAGAAATATGCAAAGCTCAAAGAAGGAGAATATTCCAAGGAGCATGTTTCTGTCATGGGGAGATTAATGACCTTGCGGCAAATGGGGAAAGCAAGTTTTGCTCATGTCCAAGACCAGGAAGGAAAAATTCAAATCTATCTTAGAGAAGAGGAAATAAAAAATCCAAAAGTATGGAAATTAACAGACCTTGGAGACATTGTGGGGATAAAAGGGCCAGTATTCAGAACAAAAACAGGAGAGCTAACCATCCAAGGAAAAGAATTCACAATCTTATCAAAATCACTTCGCCCCTTGCCAGATAAATTTCATGGATTGCAAGACCCAGAGATTCGTTACAGGCAAAGATATGTTGACCTTTTTAGCAATGAACAGGTTAAAAAAACATTTCTTTTAAGAAGTCAAATCATTCGTGCCCTGCGCGAATACTTAGACAATAAAGGTTTTGTAGAAGTAGAAATCCCTGCATTACAGCCGGTGTATGGAGGAGCAAATGCTCGCCCTTTCAAGACACACATCAATGCATGGAATCTCGACTTATTCCTCTCTATTTCACCAGAGCTCTACCTCAAGAGGCTCATTGTAGGAGGCTACGAGAAAGTCTACACCATTGGAAAGAATTTCAGAAATGAAGGAGTAGACAAGACACATAACCCTGAGTTTACAATGATGGAATGTTACTGGAGTGGCGTTGATTACAATGACATGATGACACTCACAGAAGATCTCTATGAATTTGTCTGCAAAAAAGTTTTGGGAACAACAGAAATAGAATATCAAGGAGCAAAAATTTCTTTTAAGAAGCCATGGAAACGCATGACGATGCATGAAGCAATTAAAACCTTCGGAAAAATAGATGTAGAGAAGCTTTCAGAAAAAGAACTCTTAAAGCTCTTAGACAAATACAAGATATCTTATGATAAAAAGCTCACTACAAAAGGTCTTGCAATAGCAGCACTTTTTGAAGAACTCTGTGAGACAAAATTAATACAGCCAACCTTCATCACAGATCATCCTAGAGAAAGCTCTCCGCTTTGCAAACTCAAGCGTGGCAATCCTGAACTCATTGAACGATTCGAGCCCTACATTAATGGTTGGGAGATTGGAAATGCATATTCAGAACTGACAGATCCCATTCTGCAAAAAGAATTCCTTGAAGAGCAGATGGAAAGAGCTCAGGGTGGGGATGAAGAAGCGCATCAGATGGATCATGATTTTATCCGAGCAATTGAATATGGAATGCCTCCGACAGGTGGTCTAGGTTTGGGCATAGACAGAATGGTTATTCTCTTAACCAATGCAGCATCCATAAGAGAAGTAATCTTATTCCCTACAATGAAGCCGGAAAATGAATAATTAAATCTGTTCAAATTGTTCTATAGCACTTCGTACTTTTTGCGCATCCCAGCCCACTCTGGTCAAATCCTGCACGATGCGTTCTGCATCATCATGATTTCCTAATCGTGCATACACATATTTCTCAAGCTTTCCTTTTCCAAGAGCCTTTACCGGAGAAATGAGACGGCTGTACTGTTCTTCTTGCCATCCTTCACTTTGAAGTTTTCCTTGTAAGTCAAAAGACTCAGCATTCTTGTAAATAGAATATTTAAGGGCATTAACATCTTCAACAGCATGACTTTCAGTAGTGGAGAGAACAGCCTGCTTCTTTTGTTTGTATACTTTCCAGCTTCCAAAAGCTTTGTAGCCAAAGAAGAGGCCAATACCAAGAAGAAGAATATACAAAGAAATGATTCCTAGTGTAGAGCTGCCATCACCAGCAGAGGCACTATCTTGAACATCTCCAGAAGTTTCAGGACTATTTTCAACAACAAAAGAACCGGTGCCGGTAACATCTCTCTTTATCTCTACACCACCCTGTGGGCCGCCGCTCCCTATAAGAACTTTCCCAGCAGAAGGATCATCAGCAACAGTGCTGCTGGTAATGCCTAAAGGAGTGCTAGAAGAAGGAACGTTCGACGGAGAAGGGGCAACATATGCTATATCCCCGCTCTCCCCATAAGAAACATGCTGGCTGTCAACAAGCACATCATTCACAATAAGATCAACATAAACTTCCCCGCTTTGTAAAGCAAAACTATTGAGCCCTAGGACAACAGTATTTCCTTGTACATAAGCACTGATATTATGAACATCATACACCGTTTCATTCTGGCTTATTCTTGCAAAAGCATTGTTCATATCCCAATTTTGCTGAATAGAGAAAGTAACAGCATTGTTTGTATTCAGGATGCTAAATCCAGTAATGCCAACATGAGAATAAAATAAAACAAAACTGGCAAAGAAGAAAATCCCTAAGAGAGCCCATAAAGCAGCAGTATGTTTATCCTTCCTTCCGGAATCATGCTGCATAGCATGAACACCATAATTTCTAAGAAACTTTTCTTTTTCATCCCCTCTCATAGAAAGGTAAAAGGCTCTTTTCATTTAAAATACTTTTCTTTCTATATGAAGAAACTGCATAAACCTTAAGAATGAGAAAGACATAAAGAAAATATGAAAACTGGAGTAAGAGTAGCAGATGCCATGTCACGCACTCCGGTGACCGTTTCCGCACAGACAACAATTTTAGACTGTGCAAAAATAATGGCAAAAAGAAATGTAGGAAGTCTTCTCATTGTAAAAGATGCTGCTGTAGAAGGAATTCTCACAGAAAAGGATCTTGTGCATTTTGTTGCAAAGGGAGGCAATGCAGAACAGATACGCGTTCACGAAGCCATGTCCAAGAAGCTGCAGACCATTGAACCGGATGAAGATCTCTATGACGCATTGCACAAAATGAAGATGGAAAAAATAAGGAGATTGCCAGTTGTCCACAAAAATCATCTCGTAGGAATGCTCACACAGAATGACGTTCTCAAGTTGCAGCCAGCACTCTTCGACATACTTCAAGAGCGCTCTCACATAAGAAACAGCAAAGGAAAGGACACTCCCATCAAAGGAGTCTGTGAAAATTGTGAAAACCATGCAGACTTGCTCGATGTTGAAGGAAGATATCTTTGTGCAGATTGCAAAGAACAGATTACTGAAGAAGATGAAGAAGACTGACCGAAAACATTATTAACTTTGTTTCTTTAGAAAGCATTATGGGTCTTGAGGAGTTGAGAGAGATAGAACTGGTAAAAGGCTACCATATTACACACCATTCTTATGTTGACCTCATAGGTCTATTAAAAGCCATTCCTCTATGGTTCAATGAAATGAACTATGACTTTGTAGAATCAGGGCTCTCAGAGAAAGACATTGGAACAGGCTACGAACTCCTTTCAGAATGGAAAGCAGAAAGAAAAGTCACAAACTATCTCAAATACAAAATTGATCTTACCATAAATGCAAAAGACCTGCGAAAAATTACTTTAGAAACAGGGGAAGAAACAAATTGGGCTCGTGTGCTCATAACCATTGATGTCACCTTTGTCAAAGATGCAAAAGGAATATACAAGCCTTATGGATGGGATGAAAGATTCAGAAAACTTTACGAAAAATATATTATCCCTGCAAAAATAAAAATATATATTGGGAAATGTAAGGGAGAATTTGCAAGCCTGACAAACATGGTAAAATCTTTTTTAAAATAGAAACATTTATATGCGTCTATTGCCAATGAAACAGCATGGGTGTAAAAGATTACATTGGTTCAACAAAGACAGTATCAAGTACCTTGGTCTATGACCAGAAAGAGCTGTACCGCTTTCTTTCAAAATGGTTTGAAAAAAGACAATACGACATAGAAGAGACCAATTATACAGAGAAAATTTCTTCAGAAGGGAAAAAAATCTATGCCTTTGAATGGATAGCAGAAAAGAAGATGGATGACTATGCAAAAATAAAGCTTGTGTTGAGATTTAATGCAGAAGCAGAAACAATCTCTGTGGAAGGAGAGGATGGAAAAAAGAAATCCGCACAAAAAGGAACAGTGACAGCAAAGTTCACAGGCTATTTAGACAAAGATATAGAATCTGATTGGGCTCTGAGCAAGAAAACAGCATATAGAACTTTCATGCGTGAATTGTATGACAAAGTATTCAACAAAGGAAAAATAGATAATTATGGAGCACAGCTTTCTAAAGATTTTAATGCAATTATCGCAGATCTAAAAACTTACCTGAAAACACACAGGTATGACTAAGAAATGGATCAGAAATTACTGAAGTCTATAGGAATGCTCGTAGGCTTAACTTTAGGGGCAGGAATTCTTGGTATTCCATATGTCTTTGCAAAGGCTGGCTTCTTTACTGGCCTTCTCATTCTTCTCCTTTTAGGAATAGTAACTATAATAATAAACCTCTACACAGCTGAAGTCACACTCAGTACAAAAGGAATACACCAGCTCTCTGGCTATGCAGAAAAATATCTTGGCAGGAAAGGGAAATTTCTTATGGGTCTTACTATGATTATAAGTGCCTACGGGGCAATGATTGCCTATCTGCTGGGTATAGGAGAGGCAGTATCCACAATATTCAATATTCCTTCCTTATATGTAATACTCCTTTTTTTTATACTCTTATCCTATGCAGTGCTTCGTGGTATTCGCCTCATTGAAATATTAGAACTGGGAATAAACTGCGGAGTCATAACTGTCCTTGTAGTAATCATGCTCTTATCACTAAGAGGAATATCCTTACAAAATTTTAGTGCCTTTCATCCGAGTCTAGTCTTCCTTCCCTTTGGAGTTATTCTCTTTGCATTAGCAGGAGCAGCTGCCATACCAGACATGAGAATGGAATTAGACAAAGACAAAAAGAAACTTAAGAAGGCTATTATTCTCGGCACTATAATCCCCCTAGTGCTCTACATACTCTTTGCAACAGTGATTGTAGGCGTAACAGGGACAGAAACAACAGCCATAGCAACGATAGGATTAGGAAACACTTTAGGTTCATACATGATTATTCTGGGGAATATTTTCGCAGCATTTGCAATGGCAACAAGTTTCCTTCTCATGGCTCTTGCATTGCTTTGGACCTACAATTATGACTATAAATTCAAAAAGGGATTGGCTTGGGCGCTCACAGTATTTGTTCCGCTTTTCATAATTCTCATAGGCTTTCATGATTTCATAGAAGCACTAGCACTCACAGGAAGCATAGCTGGAGGCTTGCAAGGCATACTTATAGTCCTTATGCACAGAAAAGCACAAAAAAATCCAGAAAGAAAACCAGAGTTCAGCATAAAAAACAATATTGTACTAAGTTCTTTCATTATCGTTATCTACACAATGGGCATGCTTTACGCGATATATGCTGTATTTTAGAAAAACCAATGTTTATAAAGAATGAAATATCCAAAAGAGCTAGGTTAATATGTCAATAGAAGATTTACAATTGCAAGCAGAAATTCTCCGGGCGATAAAAGCCCTTGGTTTCACAGAAGCAACAAGTATCCAACAACGCTGTATTCCAGAGATAAGAGCGGGAAGAGACCTTGTAGGTCAGTCCAGCACAGGTTCTGGAAAGACTGCAGCGTTTGGTCTTCCTCTTTTGGAAAAGATACAGCCAGGACAAGGTCTTCAACTGCTCATTCTCACTCCTACAAGAGAGCTCTGTGTGCAGGTTTCTGAAGCTCTGAGAGATTTTAGCAAGTTCACGCATATCCGCACAGTATCTGTATTTGGTGGAGTAGGTATAGGCCCGCAGATTGATGCAATCAAGAAGGCAGATATAGTCGTTGGCACCCCTGGAAGAATTCTTGACCACATGGAGCGAAGAACAATTCATTTTGGAAAAACAAGATATGTTGTTCTGGATGAAGCAGACAAAATGTTCGAAATGGGTTTTGTTGAAGATGTTGAAAGAATAATTTCCCAGGTTCCAAAAGAAAGACAGACCCTGCTCTTCAGTGCAACAATTTCTACAAGTATTAATCATTTGATTAAGAAATTCCTGAGAAATCCAGTCACAATTAAGAGTGAGACGCAGGTGGCAAAGCATTTACTCAAACAAACTTACTATGTGGTAAAAAAACAAGAGAAATTTTCCGTTCTCACACATTTTGCAAAGCAGAATCATAATGGTCTAAGCATTGTTTTCTGTGGAACCCGTCATGGTGTTGACCAAGTGGCAAGAAACCTAAAATCTCAGGGCATTAAAGCAATGGCAATTCACGGTGGACTAACACAAAACAAAAGAATGCATGCATTAGATCAGCTTAAAAAAGAAAATATTCACATTCTTGTCGCAACAGATGTTGCAGCTCGAGGCCTAGATATCAAACATGTGGCATTTGTCTACAATTATGATGTTCCAAAAACTGCAGAGGAGTATGTCCACAGAATTGGAAGAACTGCACGTGCAGGAGCAGAAGGAGATGCAATTACTTTGCTCTCAGAAAATGATTATGAGAACTTCAACAGAGTGCTTTCTGATAAGACGCTGCACATTAAGAAAGGAGCACTTCCTCATTTTGAGAAAGTTGCATTCAAAAGAGAAGACATGGGAAGAGCTGGCGGCGAAAGAGGAAGCTTTGGCGGAAGATCCAGATTTGGTGGCAGACCAAGCTCTGCTGCGAGACCTAGTCCCGGGGGGAGATATTCCTCAGCTCCTCGAGGAAGAAATGAAGACTTTCACAGACCTCGCTTTGGATCTCGTTCACCATCCTATGGAAGAAGATAACTTTTTATAGAAGTTCTTAATTTTATTATTTATGACCTTATCTCCAGAGATAAATGCAAAAAGAATTTTTTGGAATCCAACTTCTTATTTAGAAGATGATTCTCCCATAGAAGAAAGAAGAGCTTTTTTCAGATCACCAGAAGGCCTGGAAGAAATTGCCAAAGCTGCACTCTTTAAGAGGGATATTACTCGTTCTTTTGTCAATTGGAATATACCTAATGCGCAGGCGCTTATAAAAGATATTTCTCCAAAAATCTCAAATGGAAACATTGCAATTGCTCTTGCAAGCATTGTGAGGGTATTAGAGGAAAAAAAACATTTTATTGAAGCAAGATATGTGCTGCATGAATATTTCAGAAGTGCAGTTAATTTTTATTTTCTATGTAAGAATGGGGACTTTAGATATCAGATTATTGATTTAGATATGGAACCATTAGAAAGGGTAGTAGAAATGATAGGAAACCTACAGTATAGTTGCTCAAGAGATATTTCCGGAAAACTCGTATGGGCATATCAAACCTTTGATGATATTGCTATACTCAAGTTTTTTAGTCCTCCTCATTCTTTAAGAAGAGAAGACATTTACAGAAAAAATTCTTAGAAAATAATGGTGGGCCAGGAAGGACTCGAACCTTCGACATGCTCCTTGTAAGGGAGCTATCATAGCCACTAGATCACTGGCCCAATTAATTAAATTAAATTTCCAATCTTTTAAATAGCTTTCTATTAAAGCAAACATGTGTAGGTTAGGGACATATGTCTCTGTCCTACACACTATTAAAGCAAACAAAAACCTTAAAAAGGATGAGAGAACCACATACCTCCTATGACTTATATTTTTCGGAGGAAATAAATTACAATGGCAGAAAGAATGGCTGATAAGGTTGCAAGGATCACAAAGGATCCAAGATACATAAGAAATATTTGTACATCTGCTCATATTCACCACGGTAAATGTATAGCTGGTGGTTCTAGAGTAATACTCCCAGAAGGGATTTTTACAGCAAAAGAGATTTATGAAAGAATAGCACAGGAAGGGCAAATTATAGAAGAAAATGATAGCCACATTGTATATGCACCTAAGAAAACAATATATTCTTATTCCTTAAACAAAGAAACTGGAAAAATAGAGCAAAAGCCTATTCAATATGCTTGGAAATTACAAGGTGGAAGCACCATTAAAGTTTCTCTGCGAAATGGGTTTGAAATTTCCACAACTCCTGAGCATAAATATATTGTGCAAAAAGATGGCTTTGAAGAAATTGAGGCAAAAGATTTGAAAATTGATGATCATATTGCCTGTGCTACAAATATACTTTATTTTTGGGAAGAAAAAAACGTAGCTATTGAACCCTATCAATATATACCAGTTTCGATAAAAAATGGGAGTCAAATAGGAGTCCAATATACAAAAAGTCCTTATCAGGATTTAGCATTTGTTGAGATAACAAAAATTGAATCAGGATATGAAGATATTGTATATGATCTAACAATTCCTGATAACCACAATTTTATAGCAGAGGGTATGGTTATCCATAACACCGCATTCACAGACAATTTACTTGCAGCATCAGGGCACATGGCATCAAAGAATGCAGGAGACCTTGAAGAAGGAATGACCACATGGCAGCACGCTGATGAGCAGGAGCGTCTCATGACAGTGGACGCAGCAAATGTATCCATGGTGCATGAATTTGGAGGAAATGAATTCTTAATCAACCTTATTGACACGCCAGGCCACATTGACTTTGGTGGAAATGTCACAAGAGCAATGAGGGCAATTGATGGAACTGTTGTGCTCATTTGTGCTGTAGAAGGGATTATGCCGCAGACAGAGACCGTAGTCAAGCAGGCTCTCAGAGAAAGAGTAAAACCAGTTCTTTTCATTAACAAAGTAGATCGTCTAGTGAAAGAATTACAGCTATCTCCAGAAAAAATCCAGGAGAGATTTATCAAACTGATTAACGACTTTAACCAGCTTGTAGAAAATATTGCAGAGCCAGAATACAAAGAAATATGGAAAGTAAATATCAAGGATGGGAGCGTTGCGTTTGGTTCTGCTCGAGAAAATTGGGCATTATCATTTCCATACATGCAGAAGAAGAATATTTCCTTCAAGGATATTTTAAGAATTTATGAAATGGATGAAGAAAAAAGGAAGGCATGGGTATGGGACAATGCATCGCTGCATGAAGTTATATTGGATATGGTTATCAAACACCATCCTAATCCCATTGTAGCACAGAAATACAGAATCCCAAGAATCTGGAAGGGAGAATTAGAATCAGAGTTCGGGCAGGATCTCGTGAATTGTAATCCTAATGGAAAGCTTGCATTTGTGATTACAAGAATTGTTATTGATCCAAAGTCAGGAAAAGATATTTCTGCTGGTCGTCTGTTCTCAGGAACATTAAAACCAGGAACACAAATCTACTTGAACAATGCAAAAGAAACGCAGAGAATTCAAAATCTATACATTTACAATGGAATTAAGCCAGAATTATTAGACTTTATCCCTGCTGGAAATGTTTGTGCTATCTCTGGTATCGTAGGATACGCAGGAGAAACAATTACCTTAGAAGCAGAGCAGCCTTTTGAAGCATTAAAATATATTTTTGAGCCAGTCATTACAAAGGCTATTGAAGTAAAGAAAATGGCTGACCTTCCAAAACTCGTTGAAGTATTAAGAAAAGTCGGAAGAGAAGACCCTTCTATCAAGATTGAAATCAACGAAGAAACTGGAGAAAACCTTATCTCTGGTATGGGAGAATTGCATTTGGAGATTGTAGAAAACAGAATTGTCACAGAAAAAGGTGTGGAAGTAAAAACCTCACAGCCTATTGTAGTATATAGAGAATCCATCCAAAAGAAATCCGCTGAGTTTGAAGGAAAATCTCCTAACAAACACAACAAATTGTATTTTGTTGTAGAACCTTTAGAAGATGAAATATACCAGTCAATCAAATCTGGAGAAATTTCTGAAGGAAGAGTTCGAAAGAAAGATACCATTATTGCAGAAAAACTTATACAGCTTGGCGTAGAGACAAAAGAAGCAAAATCTTATGTGGATGTTTTTAATGGAAATGTCCTTATTGATAACACCAGAGGAATTGTCTACATTAATGAAATCATGGGTCTTGTTATGGATGGATTTGAAGATGTCATGAAAAGAGGCACTCTTGCTGGTGAACCAGGAATGAAGATGAAGATCCGCCTTATGGACTGTTCTCTGCACGAAGATGCAATCCACCGAGGTCCATCTCAGATGCTTCCGGCAGTGCGAGAAGGAATGAGGCTTGCAATTGCAGATGCAAAACCTGTCATTCTGGAGCCATTGCAGGTGATGCAGATTGAAGCACCAGTAGAATTCATGGGGGAAGTATCCAAGCTCGTGCAAAACAAGCGTGGTCAGTTGCTCAGCATGGATCAAGAAGGAGTAAACCTTGTGGTCAAAGCCATCCTGCCAGTTGCAGAAATGATAGGTTGGGCATCTGACCTAAGGAGTGGAACTGCAGGCCGTGGATCAAGTTTCATTGTTGATCAGAAATTCGATAAAGTGCCTGAATCAATACAGCCAAAAGTGATCCAGCAAATTAGAAAGAGAAAAGGATTAGCTGACAATCAATAATTTTTTTATTTTTAAAATTTATTCTATCCAGTGCTCGTACTGCGCATACAGCTCTTTTGCCTTCTCTGTCGTTTGAGCGCTCCAGAACTCCTGCTCTTTATTGAGAGAAATTAGCCCTAAGGAAGACAGACTAAGAAACACCTGCTGTATATCTTTTAAGGACAAATCAAGCATAGACATGACTCCTTCTGGACTCTCCGCACCTTCTTCTATCCGCCAGAGCACTCGAAACTCAACCCTGCGAAGCTCGACCATCTTATTTTTTCGCCTTAACAAAAAACATGCTTTTTAATTTTGTTATAAAGAAAAGAGTAATAAAGAATATAACAGCAAGGAGGGCAAAACCAATCTTCGATTGTGTAGAGAAATAAATCCATGTGCTAAAGAAACTAGTAAGCACAGAGCCTAAGAAAAGCCCAATAATAACACTCTCATCAAAGGAAATAAAAAGTGCAAGCAGCAACACAAAGAGACTCAAGCCAACAATGAAAATATACTTATTGCCATCATACTTTGCTTTTGCCTGTTCAAATGCATCCTGTGCAGCCTGCTGTTCACCAGCACAAGTCTGATTCTGTTGATACACAGGAACATCTGCCGAACCTTTCGCAATATCACACGTTTTAAAGTTTGAATAATAAGAATGACTTCCAGTATACTCAGGGAAGAAAACATTTGCCCCCATAAACACCAAAGGTATGTAAAGAAGAATAACCACCAACGCAAGCAGGGCTTTTGTCCAATCCATAAACAACAATAATCCTAGAGATATATAAATCTTCGTATTCGGCTCTGTAGAAAACTTCAATAAAAGCCCATTAGAAGCCTTAAAATTGCTCTACTGCTTATAAATAGAAGTTGTTTTGTAAAAAAAAATTTCTATGCAGAGATATTTTTCAGAGGATAAAAATAATTTTTGGGATTATTA
>JACRKH010000042.1 GCA_016235495.1 Candidatus Woesearchaeota archaeon | reverse complement strand
TGTCCAAATTTGAGATAGTTCCTTGCATAAGTGGCACAAAATTAACGCTGTCAGAAACTTTGTTTGTGACTCCATAGTTCACAACAAATCCTTTTTCAACTGCAATGCCTTCATTATAAGCTGGCCTTACAGTGAGTTTGTCTTTCATGAGCATCGCTACGGCGTCATTGTCAGTTTTAGAATAGCTGTTCCTATCGCCGAGAATTTCTCTTTTCTGTTTGTATTTTATTTTTCTGTCCAATAATTCTATTGTCCTGTTTAACTGCTTTTTTTCATCTCTTGCCTGCTCTTTGCTTATTTTTTTATATTTCAGCTGCTTGTTTATTTTTTCGACAATCTTCTTCATTTTCTCTTTATCAAAACCTTTTCTCTCTTTCTCCGGCAAGTCTTTGTTCCCAAAGACTTTTTCTTCATCAGCATTGATTTTATCAATGTGGTCAAATAGTTTGTCAAGCTCTTCATCTATTTTTACTGATTGATTCTCAACTTGCTTTTTCCAGATTACTTTGTGCTTGTTTGCATTTGCAGATCTTTTTGTGTGGTCTATAAATACATCTTTTCCTTCTATAATCCCTTCTTGGATTCCGTATTGTACAATTTGCTTGAAGACAGATTTAATGTCGTCAATTAAGCGAAGCCTGAAATTATTTAACGTCCTGAAATCAGGCCTCTGATTTCCGCTTATCCAGATAAAAGTAAGATTTTCCCTAAGCTCTTTGGCTAACATTCTGCAACTGTAAATTTTGTTTACAAAGCCAAGAATCCAGTCTTTAAGAAGCATTCTGGGATTGAATGCACTCGTTCCCCCGCCCTTGTATGTTTCAACGATATGGTCAATATTCATCTCGTCTATAATATCACTTATTAGCCTTGCTATATGCCCGGGTTCTACAAATTCATTGAGACTTTTTGGAAGCAAAAAGTCTTGGTTTTGAGAATACGATTTGAAGACAATTTTTTTCTTTTTCACAGGGGGAATTATTGTTCCGACAACAATATTTTTATCAGAAAACAGCGTTTTTTGTATTTTCATTGAATCACCTCTGATTTTTAAGAATTTTAGAACAAGCTAGTTTATATATCTACCGACGAGAAATGATATTTTATACAGAAGACTTTTTGGACAGCCCCTCAAGAATCATCAAAACAAACAGCGCAGAGCCCAGCGACACGAGCATGTGCGTCCTTACGCCAGCTGGCTTGTGGACAACTTCTCTTTCCAACCCAATTAAGCCACCGGCAATTGTTGCAAGGACCAGCCTAAGCATTACCTCAGTATAATCTATCATTTTAGATTTTTACCTTTCCATTTTCAACGGCCAATCGCCTGGAGCGTATGTCATCGATATTAAAGAAGCCACTAACATCAAAGTAAAAAACAGGACAAAAGTAAATGCCCATGCTGTTGAATGCGGGATATTGGATTTTGGTATGAGAAAAATGGAAATCAAAATTCCCACAATGCTGGTAATCATATAACCCCCGGACAATGGAGCCACATTCGGTTCTTTATCGTGCAATTTTATCACCCTTTTTAAAATTTTTTTATTATTATTTAAATTTAACGAAATTCAGCTTGTCCATGTGTTTTCTTGCGTATTCCATGCCTTTCACAAAATTATTCATGAAATCTTCCATTTTTGCAATAGCCAATTCCTTTAATTCTCCGCTTGTCATTTTGCCGGATTTGTATTCATGATAAATCTTGTCAAGCTCGTCATCATCTTCAACAAGATGCTGCTTCATCAATTCAAAAGGCACATCTCTTTCTACCATAGCCCCCAGCTTTCTGTGCTCTTCCAAAGTGTCTCTGCCGCCGCTCATGGCATTCTTAATCTTTCTCTTAACGAGTCTCATGTCTTCAGGAAGCTCAATGCAGCTATCCGGTTTTGATTTGCTCATTTTGATGCTTCCGTCCAGCGACGGTGTGTACTTGTTATAAAGGGAAGCAGGCAAAAAAAACTTTTTCTTTTTAAGCCTTCTTACAATGTCTCTTGTCAGCCGTATATGCGGATCTTGGTCAACACCTACAGGGATTATTCCGGGCATTCTTTCCTTGAATTGGGGATAAAGAATGTCAGCAACCTGGGTTACAGCAGCCATTATCTTGCCAGGGTCAGCATTCCCGTAAATCGCTTCAAACTCGTTCAATGTGATTTTTTTGGCAAATTCATATGCGTTATTCATAACTTCTTTGTTCTCTGACTGAAAATAGAAAATTGTTTTTTTAACATCCAAACCAAGGGCTATGTAAGCTGGTATGTGGAAGTTTAAGGATATCTTCCGCGCTTCCTCTAAAGTCACTCCCCTTGTAGACGCTGCTTCCAAGTCAGCAACCAAAATGTATGTTTCAGCGCCATGCTCCTGAAAGTATTTGATGTTTTCAACAACCATTTTTGTGCCTAAATGAATTTTTTCATTGGAAGGCATGATTCCGCTGAGAACATAAAATTCCTTTTTGTTTCTTATCGCTTCGGAGATTACTTTCATGTCTCTTCCGGCAAATATGACATTCCTTCTCATCAGCCTGTTTGGCTCGGGAAAAAGTTTGCTTTCAAACATTTCTAATCCGAAATCTTTAATTATTTTTTCATAATCCTCCAGAAGTCCTGAGCCCCATGGGTCAATGATTTTTTGCTTCATAATCAAAATTTTACTTCAGACTATTTAAAATTTCCTTTATTGCAGTAACTCTATTTTTCTTTCCGAAAATTGAAGTGCCTGCCACGAAAACATTTGCGCCGCTATCAAATGCAATCCTGGCTGTATAAGGGTTAATGCCGCCATCGACTTCAATATCCATGTTCGGCCTTAGTTTTCTTAATTCCTTGACTTTTGGCATTGTTGCCTCTACAAATTTCTGCCCGGCCCATCCAGGCTCAACAGTCATTATCAAAACCATATCAACTGCATCCAAATAAGGAATTATTCTGGACAATAAAGTGTTTGGCTTGATTGAAACAGCAGCTTTTACTTTGTTTCTTTTTATGAATTCAATTTGATTGAGAGGGTCTTTACATGCTTCCTCATGAATCGTTACAGAATAAGCGCCTGCATCAATAAAACCTTGAATGTAAGAACTGCTTGGCTCATGCACCATCAGATGGACATCAAGGGGCACTTTAGTTTTTATTTTTTTCACAAAATTTGAGTCTATAGTTGTTGAAGGTACAAAAATGCCATCCATAATGTCAACATGAATCAAGTCTGCATATTCTTCCACTTCCCTGATTTCATTGTTGATTCTTGACAAATCAGCTGATAATATTGAAGGCGCTATTTTTGTTTTTGGCATATTTCATTTACTTTAACATAGCTTTTCAAGCGCGCTCATGACATTCCAAATCTGGGTTCTGGTGTAAGCCTGCAGGTTAACATCGCTGGAAAGCTCGTCAAGCTCGTTCAACGCCTTGTTGATTTTTATTGACAACCCAGTTTCTTTCCTCAAAGTGCTGTTGATGGATTCTATCTTCAGCCTCACATTCCTTGGCACAGTGATATCCTCCTGAATTTCAATCAAATTTTTTATCACACTGCTTACTTCGCTTATTTGCTCTGTCATTGTATTCATGATTATTCTTCCTTTTTTATTTTTTTAAGAATTTCAGATTGGAGTTTTGATGCCTTTTCCCTCACTTGAGACTCTTGCCGTTCCATAGTCTTTATTCTCAATTCAAGCATTTCTTTTTTTGAAAGCATATCGGCCTTTAATTCTTTCTTATCAGACTCAACCATGATGTTTCCAACAATCTTGTATGCTTTCTCAGTGCTTTCCAGCTCATTCAAAGCTGACTCAATCTCAACAAGCTGCACCTGAAATTGCTGCTTTTGGCCCAAAAAACTCTGCAGGCTTTGCTCGAACATCTGCAGCTGGCTTATTTTCTGCTCTGTTTCTTTTGAAACTTCCATTTTATCTTGCTTTAACTTTTGTATTTACAGTCCTTGGCTTGAAGAGTATCTTGCTACCACAATATGGACATCTTATCCTCTTCCTTAAATAATCCATTGCAACCCTCTTGTTGCAAT
>JACRKH010000039.1 GCA_016235495.1 Candidatus Woesearchaeota archaeon | reverse complement strand
TAAAGCCCTAAAAACTTATATACTTCAATTACTCACGATAAATTATGCCAAAAGAACCAATTCAGGAATTAAAGGAAGAACTAAAAACCATCCTTCCCCTTTTTGACCAATTACAGGGAGAAATTAACGCCTCCAGAAAAAATTCTGCAGTTCAGAAATTTGAAGAAATTCAAGAACGCTTGGAAAACCTTAAAAGTTTAACAAGGAATAATTTTCAATGGCTTGCACCCGAGCCTGAACCAACTCCTCAAAAGAAATCTTTCTTTGGAATGAAAAAATAATACTAAAAAAGGTCGTACAACTCTTTTTATTAAAAATATAATGCGGGGAAAGGGATTTGAACCCTCGAACACACTAAGTGACAGGATATCTTATCGACTACACCTCTGTAGTCTGTCCATCGTGTGATGGCGCTTGGTCTTAAGTTTCACAAATTTACAAATCTCTCTGTAAATTACCTGCGCATTTGACCAGGCTTTGCTCTAGAGAGTGAAAACAAGATTTTCACAAATCCCCGCATGGGACCTGGTCATCTTTAAAATTCTGGACTACTTTATAAGCCTTTTCACAAAGACCTTACCAGCCATCATCTTTGAGAGTGGGAACTAAGGAAGCAACCTTTATTCGCAAAATTCCCTCTAATGCTTTATGTTCTGGGTCAAGAAATCCAAACTCAATAACAGGCTCCCTAAATTCCATCTCATGAGGATCCCATCCATCCCATATAGAAAGATAACCTATTGGCACTCCAGTAGCACAGATAAGATAGTTGCAAGAATTTGGCCCTCCTTCAAGCCGAGAACGAATAGTATGTAATCTTCCTGCAGCTGTAGCCTCTTTATAATCACCATACAACAAAGGATGTGCTGCTGCGCGTTGAGCAACAGAATAAAGTGTTTCTCTATCTAAAATAGTCAGTGTTTCAATGCGTCTTAATTCTGGGTCTGAAAAAAGTGATTCTTGTATCATAACAGAGAAGGCCTTATTTTGATTTATTAAACTTCTGCATGAAAGATAAAGAAAGATTTATATTTCTAAATGTTTTAGATCTTTCCATGAAAATACTCTTCATCTGCAATCAGAATGAGAATAGAAGTAAAACGGCAGAAGAAATCTTTAAGGAAGATTTTAAGACCAAATCTGCAGGCTTATACAACAAGAATCCTGTAACTGAAAGAAGTCTGCTCTGGGCCGATATAATTATTGTTATGGAAGATGAACAAAGAACAGAACTTGCTAGACGTTTTCCTGAAGCCTATCTAAAAAAACAAATTCTTAACCTCAATATACCAGATATCTACAAATATAATGATTTCCAACTAATAGCTGTGCTCAAAGAGCATATGGCAGAACACCTTTACTTGCTCAACCATTCTTGAAGCTGTTCTAAAGCCTCTTGTTTAGAAGAAAAGACTTTTGTTTCTGCAACAGAAAAGAAAGGCATTCTTCTTGTGACTTTATATAAAAGCTTATTTTCTTGCTTAAATTCAATAAGAGAGACTTCCCATTCGATAACTTCTTTCATTATGTACATTGAAAAATAAAGCCTTAAAAAAGACTTGCCAGAAAAATCCGAAAGATTTTCAAAAAATGTAAAACAAAAAAGGTGGAACCCCTAATCATTTTGGGGAGGTGATGCAGGATTCCACCAAGAGCAGAAAAATTTGTTTTTTTCTTATCCCTTAATACCACAATTTCATTTATAAATAACGGGAACAGCTCTTCTTAAACAAGTTTCCATAAAGCTTATAAGTATCCAGTTTTCCACAGCAGATAATGATTGTACTTTTGAACGGACCATATTGGTTTCGAGGGGCAGATGTTTTTTTTGGACTGATTTACATTCTCGTTACTTTGATGATTGCAGCTCTGAGTTACAAGGCTTACAAGCTCACAGAAGAAAAAAAATACTCTTATTTTAGCATTGCATTTTTATTCCTAGGAATTTCCTACTTGATTTATTCTGTAACAAATGGGATTCTAATCACGCACGTTTCTGGAATGCTAAATAATGTATTGAACAGCTTTGATTATGCATTCCTCATATACATGTTCCTCACTTTTGTAGCCTACATTATCTTGTTAATTATCACACTGAAGATCGAACAAAAGAAAGTAATGCTCTTGCTCTTTGCATTGGCATTCCTCTTCATGTTATTTTCTTACCAGCATTACTTAAAGTTTCATTTAGTGTCATTCATATTCCTCTTTTTCCTGACGCATCAGTTTTACACGAATTACTTAGAAAAAAAGAATAGAAATGCAAAACTCGTATTCACTGCATTTTACCTTTTAACTTGCGCACAGATATTTTTCATCGCAATCACCTACAGCTTATTATTTTACGTGCTCGCAGCAAGCCTTCAATTAGTAGGCTTCATGCTCTTAGCATACATGTTCATGAGGATTAACTATGGGAGAACGAAGGGAGAAGCTTGATATCATTAAGGATATCTTAGAAGCAATTCGAGATAAAGGCGGGACCATTAAACCAACACACCTCTTATACAAATCAAACCTTTCTCATGATTCTATGAAGCGCTATGTCTCTGAGCTTATTGAAAAAGAAATGATGCAGGAAAAAGAAGACAAAGAAGCAAAGAAATATCTTATTACCAATAAAGGTTTAAAATTTCTTACAGACTATCAGCAAATTAAAGATTTCACAGAGAGTTTTGGTTTCTAAAGTTTTTTAAATTCCATAAACAATAAAATTTCCTGTGTCAAGAATAAATGACTTTGGAATTTTATTTTACTTTCACAGCTTTCTCATACTTTTAGTATACATCTCTCCTTTTTTCATCCCCTGGCAACTTCTCATTCCTGTTGTCATCTACCTCTATGCACAGGAGTTAATCTTAGGCCAGTGTATAATCTCAAAAATTCAGTTCGGACTGCATTCACATACAACTTTCTTTTATCATTATCTCAGAAAATTGCATCTTAAAGCAAACATAGAAGTGGTAGACATGTTTCTCGTATGGATACTTCCCTTATGTGTACTAGCCTTTGCATATGTCTTGCAGGAAATAATTCACTTCATTCCATTGCTTTTCTAAAGTTTTTTAAATCTCAAAACCACCTAATAAAAAAATGATAAAAAAGAAATCCTGGCTGTGGTGGTTCACTATCCTTGCAAATCCAAAAGTGCATACAACAATCTCTCCTCACATTTATGTCTCTAAATATTTTGATACTTTTCCAAAAACAGTTCAAGAGAGAATACTGAAGCATGAGAAAATTCATTTAAAACAACAGCAGGAAGAGGGGCGACTAAAATATATTTTTCTCTATATCTTTATCTTTCCTATCTTATACAATCCTTGGCGCTATAAGTGGGAGTATGAAGCATATACAAAATCTGGAACAACAAAAGAAAGCACAGAAGAATACCTCTCTTCCTGGCATTATGGATTTCTGCAAAATAAGTAAGCCCCAGGAGGGATTTGAACCCCCAATCTATTGCTTACGAAGCAATTGCTCTACCGGTTAAGCCACTGGGGCACATTAAATATGCTTCACCACATCTTTACCAAACTTTTTCTGGCAACTGCTGCACACTACTTTCTTGCCTATAAAAGTCCCTTTAATCTTTCCAAGAAAAGTCTGTTCAACCTTCTCTTTGCATACTGCACATTTCTCTGCCATACTATTATTAAAAATTACAAATGTATTTAAATAGATTCGCCCTGAGAAGCGTATGCGCGGCAAATCCTACGAGGGCAAGCTTCCAAAGGAGCGAAGCAAAGGAATAGCAGGAAAATGCCCCTTGTGCAAATGCACGGTGAACAACCTTTCTGCCCATAAAAAAGCGAAACATATAACTATAAAAAGCTAAACTTTTCTTTATATCCTATGGTAAAACGCATTGCAGTCATTGACAAGGAAAAATGTAATCCTATTGCCTGTGGAGACTTCCTCTGCATTAGAATGTGCCCTCTCAACAGAGCTGGCAAAGAAGCAATTGTCAAAGGCCCTGATGGCAAGGCGCAAATTAATGAAGACATTGCCACTGATGCATGCCAAGTCTGTGTGAACATCTGCCCATTTGGAGCAATACACATGGTCAAGCTTCCAGAGCAGCTCACCCAGCGTCCAGTGCATAGGTTTGGAAAAGATTCCTTTGTTCTTTACAACCTTCCTCTTCCTTCTTTTGGAACTGTATTGGGAATCATTGGAAGAAATGGAATAGGAAAGAGTACTGCTCTGAAGATTCTTGCTGGTGCTCTCCAGCCAAACTTGGGAGATGTCGGTGTTGAACACACGATGGATGATCTTATGAAAATGTATAAAGGAACAGAAATGCAGAAGTTCCTGGAAAAGATAAAAGATGGGGAAATAAAACTGGCATATAAACCGCAGGCAGTCGATGTCATTCTGCGCCAGGCTCAGGGAAAAGTAAAAGACTTGTTAAAGAAAGTAGACCAAAGAGGAAAACTCAATGAAGTTATTGAAGCTCTTGATATTCAGCAAATACAGGACAGAGAAATGTCTCAGCTCTCTGGAGGAGAACAGCAGCGCGTTGCCATCGCAGCAACAGTGTTGAAAGATGCAAACCTTTACTTCTTTGATGAGCCTGCTTCATTTTTAGATATTACTTCCAGAATTAAAGTTGCAAAACTCATTCGCTCTCTTGCAGATGCAAACCATGCGGTGGTAGTTATCGAGCACGACCTTGCAACATTAGATTACATTTCTGATCAGCTGCAGATTCTGTATGGAGAGCCTGCGGTATATGGGATACTCTCACAATTAAAACAAGTCCGTCGGGGAATAAATGAATACCTTGATGGCTACCTTCCTGATGATAATATTAAGTTCAGAAACTACAAGATTGTCTTCAATAAGGGAATTGAAAAAACAGAAAAGCAGCCTGTGCTTTTTGATTGGCCGGAATTAGAAAAAAAGTTTGCTTCTTTTCATATAAAAATTACTCCAGGAGAACTTCAGCAGGGAAATGTACTAACCATTACAGGTTCTAATGGCCTGGGAAAAACAACCTTTTTAAAAATGCTTGCAGGCATAATCAAACCCGATAAAGGAAAATTGGACAGCAAAATAAAAATTGCCTACAAACCACAGGATCTTGCACCTGAAGCAGGCACAGTCAAGGAATGGTTGGATCGCGTTGCAAAACATCACGACAATGGCTGGTTTAAACAAAATATTCTTGAGAAATTAAACCTGCAAAGTATAATCAACAATAATATTTCTCAATTATCCGGCGGAGAACTGCAGAAAGTCTACATTGCAATCACACTTTCTTTGAAAGCAGAGGTCTATGCCTTTGATGAGCCCTCTGCATTTATTGATGTAGAAGATAGATTAAAGGTTGCAGAAGTAATAAAAGACTTTATGACAAAGAATGACACCTGTGCAATTGTGGTGGACCACGATGTGCAGTTCTTAGACTATATTGGAGATGCCATGCTGGTATTCAAAGGAACGCCAGGAAAAGAAGGAGTAGTTATGGGCCCATTAACAAAGAAAGAAGGAATGAATGAAGTTCTCAAAATGCTTGGCATTACTTACAGAATGGATAAGGAAACAAAAAGACCAAGAATCAATAAACCTGGCTCTCAGTTAGATCAGGAGCAGAGAAAGAAAAATCAATATTATTATGTCTAATTAAGAATATTTATCTAGGAGAAGAATCTCACAATTAAAATGAAAAAAAGTATTTTCTGGGATCAGGATGGAACACTCGTAGAGAGACCAAAGAATGGAAATCCATTAAATATCAATAGCTCTGGAGCAAGGGTTCTTCCATTATTTAAAAAGGATTTTATTAATTACCATTTATCCGCAAAAGATCCGGTAGCAACAAGAAGACGAACAGAAGAAGCAGGATTCAATCAATATTTTGAAGCCCATTTTGACTCAAGAGGGAAAGAAAAAGGAAAATATTTTAAAAATGTAAGAGTAACATTAGGGGTTTCTAATCAGGATTTAAGGGATTCTTCAATTTATGTAGGAAATTCTTTAGAGTATGATATCATCAGAGATGTTTCAAGGTATGTGCACATAATTGACAAATCCGCTTTAAAAAGAGATTTATTTCTGTATAAAGGTCTCATAGATCTATTATTATCAGTTTCTTCTTCTTTCTCAAAGGCATTTGAAATAAAATTCAAAGAATCCGAGAATATTCATTTAGACGAGGAAAGGTTTAAACTCTTTCGATTGCAAGGTTATGGAAAAAGACCAGAAGATTTAGCATATATAATCGAAGCAACATAGGACTTAAAATGCCAAATGAGATCTATGCCATTAGAAATCTTTATTTAGATTATTAAATTATTACGCCTAAAACTTCCACTTCTCAAGATCTTCCAACTGCTTCTGAGATTCCTTCAATAATTTCGGCTTGATAACCTCTTCAATATGCTTTTCAACTTGATCCATGCTGTCAAAGCGCAATTTCTCCGCAGGATCTTTCGAATTCATCACACAATCATCCACAGGGTGATCAGAACAAATCTTGGGTCTTGTTTTATAGATAACACATCTATTATGATCATCCAGTTTTCTGCATTTCGTCTTGAACTCAACAAGCCATGCATCTTCCTCATCAATGTACACAGCAACATTTTCATGGGCAAGCATCCAGCGGATAATATCCCAATCTTCAATCGTCTCAGGAGGATCCATTTCCACACAAACCTCTCTGCAGCACTCTGCTCGGCAATCTTCACATTTTATCATAGGCTCAAACAAAAAAGAATCCTTTAAATATCTTTCTCAAATCAAGCCTATAATTCTTCAAGAGAAGTACTCCAGCAATCAAGAACATAACAAGAGACATCCATTGTCCCATACTTAAACTAAAGTATCGAACATCCTCTCGCATATAATCTAGGAAGAACCTCCCTATTCCTAAGAGTAGCAGCATAAGTAAGAATAAAAATCCCTCTTTGTATTCATCTTTCTTCTGCAGGAAAAATATCAATCCAGCAATAGCAAAACGCTTCGCAGCACTATACAGCACATAAGGGTGCCTGCACAAATCATCACCAGTATTCACACACCAAGAAACAGTGGTCATCGTCCCTACAAGCTCTCCATTGATAAAGTTGGCAATCCTTCCAAAAGCCAGGCCAATAAGTGCCGGAACAGTTAAAACATCAGCCATTTTAAGGAAAGAAAAGTTCTTTTTCTTAGAGAACCAGTACCCTGCAATCAATAAACCCACTAATCCACCATGAAAAGCTAATCCTCCCTCCCAGACATAAAGGATTTTCAGAGGATTTGCAAAGTAATAAGCAGGCTCCCAAAAGAGCACATGAAACAGCCTTGCACCAACGACATCACCTATCATTAAATAAAATACTAAATCATAAGTATCATCCTTGCTCAGCCCAATTTTATGACGCGCCTTCATAAGAAAGTACAGAGCCAAAAGAAACCCAAAAGCATAGATAATCCCGTAGTAACGCACTTCCAAGAAACCTACATGGAAGAGTACAGGGTCAATCTGAAAACTCCACATAGCCTAAACCATTTCAGCAGATTTTATAAATGTATCCCCGACGAGCAAAAAGCTTATATACTTCTCTCGCCTATAAAACCTTATCAAAATCAGAGGTGATTTCAAAAGATGGGAAAAGTTTTAGTAAAGTGTGGCATAAAAAGAGAATCTGGGTACTTGTACTTTATTAACAAACAAGGACATGTTGCTCGGGTAAAAATGAAAAGAGCTGGATCAAAAGGTTCTTTCAAACAAGAAGTTCTAGAAAAATGTGGCATTAAAAGAGAGCCTGGTATGTTGTACTACGTGGACAAACAAGGAAATGTAGCAGCAGCAGTCATGTCTCGTGGTGGAAAAAAGAAAAAAGCCGCAAAGAAGAAAAGATAAACTTCTTTTTTTATTTTTTATTTATTTCTCAGAATTCTAACAGAGTTGCTTGAGTCGATTCATAAATGCTTGATGAACTTCCTTCTTCTTTCTGGTGCTTAAAACAAACAGCTTTTTATCAATCATAACTTCAGAAATAGTAAAAATAGAATTTAGTTTTATAACACTCTTCTTCAGAGCTCCATCATCTTTTGTTATTTTTACACCCTCCAAAATCAGAGAAACATCCCTGATTTAAATAGGGGACAAATGCCCCTAACCTACACATCATAGTTTTAAACAATAAAATATTCTTTAAAAACTTTTACCAGAAAAAACAGAAAATCTTTCAGAAACTGCACTGCCCGCCGATACAGCCGCCAGAATGCTCCATATCCACTTGCATATGCCTCTTTCCTTTGCTCTCTT
>JACRKH010000040.1 GCA_016235495.1 Candidatus Woesearchaeota archaeon | reverse complement strand
TCTGAGAAAAATCCAAAATGTTTAATAATTTGTTTGTGTTATCCACCATGTTTACCACCTCGATAAATCGACAATATTAAGGTGTAAACAAGGTTCTTAAGCCTTACGGCTTAAGAATTCTTATCTTTTCTACAGAGCCGTTGATTTAGAATTTTAGTAGCTTCTTGCAATGTATACTATTGTTGTTGATTTCTTTCCGCAAATAACACAGCTTCCTTTTGTTTTTTCTGTTTCATCTAGTTTTGTTCCTCTTACAAATGCCTGTGCTTCTTTTTCTATCCATTCTGCACAATTTTTTCCATGATTTGATGTTGTACAGAATTCACATTTTACAATTTTTCCTGCTTCTATGCCTTGCTTGATTCCTTTTTTATCTTTTGCGGTAATTATTTTATTCTTGAAGAGCTGATCTGCTTGCTCAATAAGATTTTTATCATATTCTTGAGATATTTTTTTTATTGTTTTCACTAGTTCTTTTTCGTCAATCTTTTCTTTCTTTGCAGTATCTCTTCTAAAAATACCTAGCTTTTTTTCATTTAGTTCTTTTTCTCCTAATTCTATTCTTACTGGAATACCTTTCATCTCCCAGAAATAGAATTTTTCTCCCATGCTTTTTTCACTGATATCTATTTCAACGGAAAATCCTTCTTCTTCTAACTTTTCTTTGATTTTTTCTGCTTTCTTTGTTAATGCTTCATTTGGTCTTATGACTGCAATGACTATTTCTTTTGGTGCGATTTTCCATGGGAAACGCAGTCCTTTATCATCTCCATGGACAATGATAACACTTGCAAAGATTCTTGAAATTGCTGGGCCATAGCATGTAATCCATGTGAAGATATCTTTTCCTTCCTTATCTTTATATTTTACATTGAATGCTTTCGCAAAACTTTGTTTTAACAAATGTGTTGAAGGTTGCTGCACCACTCTGCCATCTGGGTTGAGTACATCTGCTGCGAAGGTTCTTTCTGCACCTGGGAATTTATCCCATTCTGGTCTTTCAAAAAACATAAATGGGAGACCATAAATATCATGCAATACTTCTTGTGTTGTTGCCATGTCTTCGTACACTTGCTTCATAGCATCTTCTTTTGTCGCATGAGCACAGTGTGTTTCTATCCAATGAAATTCTCTTGATCTTAGAAAAGGTCTTGTTGCCTTAGTTTCATATCGGAATACTTGTGCTCTTTGGTAGGTTTTGAATGGAAGATCTTTATGAGATCTAATCCATAATGAGAACATTTGGTAAAATGCTGTTTCTGAAGTTGGTCTTAAAGCTAATTTTTCCTCTAGGGGATCATTATCCCCGTGACTTGTCACCCAAAAAACTTCAGGTGTGAAGCCTTCAATGTGACTTGCTTCCATTTTAAAATTTCTCTCTGGAATGACTGTAGGAAACCAGTAAGGGTTGTGTCCTTTCTTTTGCAATACTTTTTCTAAGTGCTTGTACATCTTTTCCATGGAAAGCACTGACCATGGTTGAAAGACTATGAAACCTTTGACATTATACCTTATGTCAGCAAGTTCTGCTTTTTGAATAACCTGCGTGTACCACTCAGAAAAATTTTGTTCTTTTTTTGCAGTAATGCCTTGCTCTTCAGCCATGAATAAATTAATTTCTTAAGCTTTTATATAGTTTTTTGTTATTGCGCTGTTTTACTTCTTCTAGAATTTGACTATGTTTAGGGTAAAATTTTTTGAACTCTTCCTGTGCGAGTTCTTCTGAGAATATTGCCTGCTCATCATTTTTTGCTCGGATGCCGTTCCAGAGATGAAGAAGTTCGTGCAATGTCACTGCTTCAATAAATTCTTTCTTTTTTTCTTTACTGAGATCCTTAGAGAGTTTGTTGATAATATCCTCGCAATAGTAAATGACTGCTCCGCCTTTTGTTTCAGAGACAAAACAAGGAGTTTTATTCAGGTGTTTTTCTAGTTCCATGAGGTCGAGATAATGGGAAAAGCGCTTTTTTTCTAAGAATGTGACATAAGGCTCTTTTATTTTTCTGCGAAAGTTGAGAATAGTATCGTGAATGATGAGAAGCATTTCCTCTTTGTTCATGTTTAGTCTTTTGGCAGGGCTTTTTATATGAGTTTTGTTATTACTTATTGAGAATGATTGGCTTATAGAAAGCTTTTTAAGAATAGTTTTTGAAATAAAGCGTATGAATAAGGTTCCTTTCCTTGGGCTTGCTGGACTTTTGCTTGGTTCTGAAGTGCATGCGCAGGATTCTTTGGAGCAAAAAGCAGCTCAAACAAGCTCAGCTTTTGATGAAGTGCTGGAATTTATTAATGGGAAGTTGGAGCTTTATGGCTTTGGAAAGTATTCTGGTATTGATCTTGGTGGAAATGGGGGAGGCGAAACACGCTCTTATACGCAGAAAGTAGAAAAAGAATCAAACTGTCATTTACGATTTATCTATAAGGAAACAGCAGTTCCTTGGAATAATGGGAGAGAAAAAGAAGAGAGAGTAACAGTTACTCAAGTAGCTTTAGAATTGAGTGTTGTTTCTGTTCTTCCTCGTGTAGAAAGCTTTCCTTCCTATGATAGGCCTTTGGATTATGAAGTTAAAATCCAAGCAGTAAGACGGGGTGTAGTTCAGGATATATTTCCTGTTAAAGTAGAGATTATACATTCTTATCCTGTTACTCGTTATGATTCTTCTCTTAGAGAGAGCCTTTCTCATCAAGAATATTCGGGTAGCAGCCTCGCTATTTCTTTTTTTAACCTTGAAGCTGCAGAGGATGTTCGCGGGATGCTGAACTATGCACTTGAACTTTGCAAGGCAAAACGAAAGCTTTCTAGGTAGTATGTTATAACCCTATAGTGACGAACTAACCCAAAAGTATATAAAGTCTTGGATGCCAAAAAGATAGAGAAAATGGCACAAAAACAGGCTTTCAAAGGATTGTTGCATGGGGTTCAAAAAGGCTTTAATTCTGTGGCCCCCTATGTACTTGCAGAGCTAGGTGCAGCTGCAGTTCTCCATTCTGGGATTGAGCATGGCTATGCTGCTGCCTCTGATGCTGCAAAGAATGTTGCTTTTTATGGAAGTTTAGGGCTGTTTAATGCAGGTGTTTTGTATCCTGTTGCACAAGAGAGTGCCGGTAATTTTGTTCGTGTTCTCTTGAAGGTGCCTAAAGCAAGAAAATTTGTTCTTCCAAAAAATGTGAAAACTGCTGGGCTTGCAGGATTGACTGCTTTAGGGCTTGTTGCAGAGCCTGTGCGCGAGGCTAGTGCTGTTGCCTGCGAACAAGTGTATGATGATGTTACTGATTTTGTGCATTTTACTCCCCATGATTTTTATCATAGTGGTAAGGAAGAGTCTACTTTGGAAAAAGCTCTTTCTGGGCCTGGAGATCATACTTTAGAGCAGGACATTACTGCTTATGTGAATAGTTTACGAGACAAAGGACTTGCACGTCCACGAGGTGTTGAAGATTATTCTATCTTTGTAAAGGATTTGCATAGTGGAAAGGTTATTGCGAATATTCATCCTGATGCACAACGACTTGCTGCATCAACAAATAAATTGTATGTTCTTCTTGCAGCAGAGCATGAAGTTGTTGCAAAGAAATTGGATTATGATGCAAAATTAAAATCAAATCTTCAAGAAATGATTGTACACAGTAATAATTCCAGTACAGATTATGTTATTGATAGAATTGGCGGAGCAAATAAAGTTAATGCCATTGTTCAGGACTATGGCTTTGATGATACGACTATAGAAAAAATAAATGCGGCTCAAACAGGTGGAAGAACTTTAGGAAATAAAACCAGTGCTGCTGATTTGGCTGATTATTTTGAACAATTATACAAGGGAGAATTTCCACGATCCTCTGATATGAGAAGGATTCTTGCTATTGATGGTGGCAGCGGGCATTTGGATAAATTAGTAGATAGAAATTGTATCCCTACAAATAAAAAATATTTGAAAAAAACTGGTGGTTATGTTGAAACTGTTGAGGATAAGACTGGATATATTTGGGGAGCAAATAATGATGCAGGAATTCTCACTGCGCATTTTTATGAGCCGAGAACGAATGTAGAAACTGTTGTTCCTTATGAAGTTATATTGATGATTAATGATGAAGATGCGAAGCCAGATAATTTTAGACCTGGTGTCTGGGGGCGTGCAAAGTCAACTACAAATAGAGTAATTTCTGGATTGATTTATGATAGAATACAAGAGGATTATTCCTCATTGAAATCTGCATGTGCAAAAGGAGATAAGAAATAATGAATCGAAAATTTAGTCTGGCAAGTTTGGGAATCTGTGGTTTGATTGCTGCAGGAAATTGCATTCCTCACAAAGCACATGTTGTTCAAGGGCTTGCACCAGAACATGCTGTTCATGAGAGCGGAGCTCTTGGCGATGAAGTTGACAGACTTGCAGGAAAGGGATATAGTGTTACTGGCAGCGACCTTGCTGCATTGACACGTGTTTTATATTTTGAAGATGCTGGTGATAGCAAGTTACATGGTGATGAAGAACAAAGGCAAGGCTATGCTGCTATTGCTGAAGTGATTAGAAATAGATACCTCTTTGATACTTGCAATGCAGATGCTCCGGTGAAAAATCCCTCTTGTGGTAATGATAATCCGAGAGTCATGTATGGTGGTGATAAAGGATTACGGGGTATTATTTTCAAGGAAAATAAAGGTGTGCATCAGTTTTCGTCTTTAGGGGATCATCCAGAATGGTTTACTAAGGATTCTTTAGGAAGAGGATTGAACGCTCGAGATAGTACTGGCAAGGTTTTGGATCAGCATCAGTTGGATCTTGCTTATGCTGCCTTGACTGCTGTTTTTGAGGGAAGAACTGAAGATATTACTAATGGTGCTTTGTCTTATAAGAATAGTGCAATGAGCGATGCACAAAATGGAAAACATATTACTTGGCATGATCAAGAGGTTTTTGGTGCTGTGAGTACAGATTGTCATGAGCTTGAACATAGGTCTCGTTTACTTGCGAAGGCATTGGAGGGGGATAAAGTGACTTGTAGAATTGAAAGAAACTTTGTTCATGATTATACAAAAAATATTGGCACTCACGCATTTTACACTGTACGTGAAGATGATCGAAGAGAAATAGTTCATTCTGATAGCTGTGCTTTTGTGAATGGCAAATTTAATAAAAAGATGAGTTCTGGGAGGTATTGTACACTTTAATTTTTTCTTAAGCAAAACTATTTAAATGGTTTTGATTGAAGAGAGTTTCATGTATGATTTGCTTGAAAAAATAATGCAACAGAATTTACCATTAGAAGAGAGAGTACGAAAAGTACATACTCTTGCAGAAGGCGATCCTATGATGCAGGATTTTCTTGCTAGGCATACTCTTGGAGATGTGCCTCATGTTGATGAGAAATGTGCAATTATGGTTCTTGAAGGGGACCCTATACACTCTTTGAAATATGTTATTCATCCCGTTACCCATAAACCATTAGACCCTTATTTACAAAGTGTTGTTTTGAGAGGAATGAAGAATCAAATAGCATTACAGGGGATTCCTCATGTACAGGTTCTCAATTTTCCCTTTTTTTATGATGGTGTTCCTGGTTTGTTAGGTCCTTTTGAGTTTCTTTATGGTCCTAACCTTGCACATATCTATGGTGGTTATAGAAAAAATCCTGAAGCGGTTCTTGAGCATATTAGAGGAGCAGATAGAACTCTTGATCAAATGCATCAAAGAGGAATTCTTCATAGAGATGTAAAACCAGGGAATATGGTTTTGGCTGATGGTGCACTTCATTTTATTGATTTTTCTACAAGTGCAAATTTAACAGAGGATTATTATGATTCTGTATCAGGAAGAATTTTTGGCACCCCTGGTTTCTTTTTTCCTGGAGCAGATAGATCCAGGGATTATTTTGCATTAGGTGTCAGCCTTGCAAAGATTTTGTTTCCCCAGTTAAGTTTAAAGCGATTAGATTTTAGATGCCCTCCTGCAATGGATATTTTTGAATTTGAGAATGAAACTGCGTTTGCTTTGCAACAAAAATTTGGTACTGAAATTGGAATGTATTTTTCGACACTTATGCATAGAGAACCTGAGCATAAACAGAGAGATCTTCGAGAAGTTGTACGTCCAGGTTTTGTTGAGTCAGGTGCATTGAGCCCTTCTGGTCTTACTTATCAAGTAGGAAATACTGTCCATCTTTCTGTTCCTTCTCTTGTGCCTAGTGGAGAATTTTAGTTTTTTGTAGAAAGGCTTAATAATCTCTTGATATACTTTGTTTTTATGGGCTTGTGTTGTAGCCTGGATAGCAAGAGAGGCTTCGGACCTCTAAGCCTGGGTTCGAATCCCAGCAAGCCCATTTTAGGCTCTTTTTAGAAATTAGAGCTTCTTTTTCTTTATAGATGGAGGCACCCATAAGTATATAAAGTATGAAGGCATCCCTTGCTGTAGCCCGCCACGAGAATACTCAATGGAGCGGACGATTTGCTTCCAGCAATGAGCTTGGGAGTTAGTGTCGCGGGCAATATAAATCACATTTGAAGGACAAGATCATGTTACTGATTATCACTACAATAGGCTGTAATGAGCAAATATTAGGTTATTAGAGGTGGAATGGCCCGTAGTAGAGTTCGCCTTTTTAGGCGTGGTTAGTATGTTTCTTGTTCTCATTGGAGGAAAAAACAATGGGAAAAATAAGTCCGGTATCGGCAAAATATATCATTCACACTAGTATCCAGATTGATGGTACTGTGGATCGCCCAGATATCATTGGTGCGATTTTTGGTCAGACGGAAGGGCTTTTGGGCTCTGATTTAGAACTCAGAGAATTACAGAAGTCAGGAAGAATAGGAAGAATTGAAGTTAATACAGATATCAAAGGTGGAAAAACTGATGGTGCTATTATCATTCCTTCTAGCTTAGATAAGGCAGAGACCGCTATTGTTGCTGCGGCAATGGAGACTATCCAAAGGATAGGCCCTTGTAATGCAAAGGTAAAAGTCTTGAAGCTTGAGGATGTGCGTATCTCCAAGCGAAGTTTTGTCATACAACGAGCTAAGGAGCTTTTGAAGTCTTTTACAGATAATGTTCTGCCTGATTCTCAGGAAATGACTGAAGAAGTTGCGCAGTCTGTGCGTATGATGGAAGTTGGCGAGTGGGGAAAAGAAAGACTTCCTGCAGGTCCAGCTGTTGATGAGTCAGAGGAGATTATTCTTGTGGAAGGAAGGGCTGATGTTTTGAATCTGCTGAAATGCGGGTTCAAAAATGTTATTGGCCTGAATGGAACATCTGTGCCCCAATCTATCATCCCTCTCTGTGCAGCAAAGAGTGTTACTCTTTTTGTTGATGGAGACCGAGGTGGAGACTTGATAATCAGAGAACTTATGGATGTTGCAGAGATTGATTTTGTAGTTAAAGCACCTGATGGCAAAGAGCTTGAAGAGTTGACAAACAAAGAGATTCATAAAGCACTTCGAGGAAGGGTTTCTGCAGAACAAGCAAAGCTTGATTTGAAAGAAGCGCCATCGCAAACCAGGACTGGGCATATCAAAAAGTCTGAAGGAAGTTTCAATAGAGATGCTCCGCGAGAGCAAAGAGATTATAGGACACAAAGAAATGGTTCTTCTGCTGTTCGTTCTGAGACTCCGCGCATTGTGCTGACTGATGAACACAAAAAGAAGTTAAAGCAAATGCTTGATGATCTTGTGGGAACACGAGGCGCCTATGTGCTTGATGACAAGATGAATATTCTTGGTAAAGTTCCTTTGACAGAATTGCAAGGAAGTCTGCGTGGCATGAAGGGTGTGCAAGCAGTGGTCTTTGATGGTGTTGTCACAGGAGATATTGTGATTCTTGCAGAGAAGAGCGGCATTAGTTCTCTTGTTGCAATGGATTCCAAAGTGAGACCTGGCGAGACTAAAGTGAATATTTATACGATGCAGTCTTTTGCATCTTAATTTTCTTTTTTTATTTTATTGTTCTTGGAGAAGTTTTATGTGTGGTAAGTAATTATTTTTTGTATGAAAAGTGGCAGGCCATCTGAAATGGATAGCGCAATTGAAGGAAGTTGGTTCCCATTTCTTTCTCAGGATCGCGACCCTCAAGACGCTAGCAACAGTACGTAGAGCTGCTCCATTCCTGGTCTGACTCGGTTGATACAGGTACTAACCCAAGAGGACGATCCGTCAGCGTCCGAAAGGGACTTCACCCAAAGACTCTACCTCTCTCAGACTTCAGTCCGTCGTAGAGCCCATTTACGGTGCAAGTGAGGGCTAGCCACCCACCTAGCCTGCCATTATTTTCTGTTGTTTGTTCTTTTATAAAGGTTCCTGTGGCTTAGAATTTGTGTGCTTTTGTGGAAGGAATAGAAATGAGCAAATCTTAAATAGAAGAATAAGACTATATAATGTTATGAATGTTCGTGAACAATTAAAGTGTGCATTGTTAGATCCCATGGTTGGAGGTATTTCTATAATCTCTTCCACTAATGGCTCGCAGGTTAGAAACTTTCTAAAGCAACATCCAGAAAGTTTTTATTTAAGTGAATGGGAATATGAACTTTTATGTAGAATGGAATATCATATACACTCTAGAGAAAAAGGTTTACAGTTGAAGGCACTCTATGATGAGAATAAGAGGGGGGGCTATCCTAGCCTTGTTGGTATATATTCAAGAGAAGAGCTCGGAAGCTTGATTTCTAGTGACCAAGATACTTTGCAAATGACTTATTAATATGACTTGGGGTTAAAACAATGTCTGTGTATCGTAGACTTCCAATGGTTGTTTGACGGCAGAGTCTTTTCAAATATTTTACTACAGCCTTTTTCTTTTTTAGAGTAGGAAGAATGGTATAAAATTCTTCCTTATCCTTTGTAAGACTAATACATGTTCTTTCAACAAAGTCTGGAAGAGCAAGAGAAGACTCTGGGCGGATAATAATAACTGGATCTATCCAGGGTGCTATTCCTATATTGTCCACATGTTGAATTTCTCTAACAAGACTTTCTAAATTTTCATTTGGTGATAAAGGAATAAGAAGATCCAATTCCGGATTTAGGGTGTAAATTTCTTCTGTAGAAGCTAAGGTATTTTCAGTAGAAATAAGTTCGCCTTTTTGATTAAAAAAAAGAGCTTCACTATATTTTTCTTTCATTCCACCTCTCTGAAAATATTCTGGCTTAGTTTTATAGAAACTATAACGAGGGATAATCTCTCCATGAAAAGGAACTTTTGAAAGCATATCATCAATATGTAGTCGGCTATTATGAAGAAAATGAATAATAATATGCTCCTGAGGAAGAAGCTTTTCAGACTGTAGAAAATTAATCCCAGTAAAATAACCCTTTCGAATAAGTTCTTGAGATCGCCCTAAAATAAGTTCAAACTCTTCTTGACTAAATTCTTTTGGTTTCATAGTTATCCCTAGTAAGGAGTAATATATAAGCCTAATCCCTATAAAATATGTACTTCCTAAAAGGGCTTAAAAGTGAGGAATTCTTCACTTTAACGCTTTTTTTGTAGCTTAGAATTTCTTAGAAACATAGGGTCCATCTTGTGTGTAGCCTAATTTCTTGTAGTATTCTCTCACTCCAATTCCTGAGATGACAAGAAGTTTATCTTTCTTATTTTCTTTGCAAATATCTTCTGCTTTTTGCAAAAGTGTTTTTCCGAATCCTTTGTGCTGGATAGTCCCTTTTTTATTGATATCAATGGCATTTCCATAGACATGCAGTTCTCTAATCATTGCAGCATCTTTGGTTATTTCTTTTCTTAATGATTGAGAAGGGAATCTTAGTCTGCAAAAGCCTATGATTTCTTTTCCTTGTTTTAGGGAGATGAAAAATTCTTTTCCTTGTGATGCAGTATATTCAAGCACTTGCAGTTCTGGATTTGTGATTGGAGATTTTATTTCGTTGCAGCGAATGCAGCTGCAGGAAAGATTCTGCTTTTTCATATATTCTTGGAGCATCTGTCTAAGATTTGTTTTATCTACGCCATCAATCGTTTGTTTTGTAGGAATATCTCTTTGAATTCTCATGATGCGAACATATTCAGGGACTTTTGGTTTGAATTCTGCTAAAAGCTTTATGACTTCTTCTGTTCTTATGGGAGTGAAGTCTCCTTTCTTGTACATTTTTTCTAGTTCTGTTCCTGGCATGACTAAACAAGGATAAATTTTGAGCATGTCTGGTCGAAAATCTTCTTCAAAGATACTCATCAGGTCATTTTTATCGTCAGGAAGACCGAGCATCATATGTGCATGCACTTTGAATCCTAAGTCTCTGAGAATGCGAAAGGATTCTTTTGTATCTTCTACGGTGTGTCCGCGATTTGTTTTCTGCAAAACTTCATTATTTGTTGTTTGCACACCTAGTTCCACTCGTGTGCAGCCTTCCTCGAGCATGATGTTTGCTTGTTCTTCTTTTGCCCAGTCCGGTTTTGTTTCAATAGTTAAACCCACACAGCGAATTTTTGCTGTTTCATTTCTCTTTTGTTCTTCTTTCAGATTTGCTACTCCTTTTCTTTGCAGAATCTTTTCTTGAATTCTTTTTGTTCTTTCTGGATTCATTTCATTGGGAAGTTCAAAAAATTCTTTGAATGCTTCTAATGTAAAATCAAAGTCGTTCATTGCTTTCAATGCATATGCGATGAATTGGTTTTGGTAGTCTTCTGGTTCTGCGGGAAATGTTCCTCCTTGAATAATGAGTTCTATTTTTTCGGAGGATTGATTCAAGAGAAAATATTGTTCTAATCTATTGAAAACAGTAAGGTAGGGATCATAGAAATTTCTCATGCTTCGCATTGTGGATGGCTCTGTTCCTGTGTAACTTTGCGGGACATCTCCAAATATTGAGCCCAGACCTCCAGGGCACATGATGCAGGTTCCATGCGGACAATTTGAAGGCTTAGACATGATTGCAATGGGCGTGACTCCTGAGTTTGTCCGCATTGGTTTTGTAATTAAGAATTTGAGTTTGTCAAATTGTTCTTTGTCTGCATGGGTGAGAATACTGATTATTGATGGGAATATTTTTGGTTTGTATTTCCTGCAGAGTTCTCTTCGCAGCTTGAGGACTTCTGCTGTTGTTTGCAGGTTTCTTGCTTTGATTTGCTCAAAGAGCTCTTTATACAGTGCATCCATTGCTGGCGAGGGTGTGGGGGGCTTTAAATAGCTTTTTAATTCTATGAGCAATACTAAGACTTTGCGAAGAAAACAACTTTAGTATTTTTTTCTTTTGGCAAAAAAACGGGCTCTGTAGAAAACTTCAATAAAAGCCCATTAGAAGCCTTAAAATTGCTCTACTGCTTATAAATAGAAGTTGTTTTGTAAAAAAAAATTTCTATGCAGAGATATTTTTCAGAGGATAAAAATAATTTTTGGGATTATTA
>JACRKH010000007.1 GCA_016235495.1 Candidatus Woesearchaeota archaeon | reverse complement strand
TTTTATTTTTATCTTAAATAGCCCATGCTGTGAAGCATGGAAAACAAGTGGCGCCATTGATGATGCAAAGCTCAAGTGAAAGCGAGCTTCAGCTAAGCACTGCTAAATCCTGTAAATCTCCTGGTTCTTTTGAGCCAAAATTAAACTGTTCAACATATATTCTTGATTCATCTCCTTCTCAATAATATTCTTCTTATTTTCTATCTTCATTCCCTCGCTTCGCTCAGGAGCCTCAGTCGCCGGCCAAAGGCTCGACAACAAGACCCACGTTAATTGGGTTTTTCTTAGTTGAGAAAAGTAGTCCTTTCAGTGGAAAATAGTGTCATCTCTATATCCGAAAATTTTTCGGTTTTTTAGGGGAAAGCTTTTTATTTGTCCTGATCATTGCTTTTCTAAGAAAGCAAAACTTTCTGGAGGGTAAAATGGAAGATATACTTGAGGGCAGAGTAAAGGAAAAAGGAAGAGAAGGAATTGTAAGTCTTATCCCTGGTGAAGTAAAAGCAGAAAAAAATGAAACAACATATAGGGGACTCCAACTTGTTGAAGACAAAGAATATGCTGGCGGAACAAGTATCAAATACTGGATGTGATTTTATTTCTTATTCTTTTATTTTTATAGCAGATACGCATGGCTTTCTCAATGATTTTGAAAAGCAAAAAGAGATAATCAAAAGAATTAGCCCAGAATATGTCCTTGCGGAACAGCTTCAGGCTATCGTTTTAGATACTCCTAGGAAATATACTGAAATAGAACAAAGAAAAGACATTTCAGAAATGGTCTCTTGGGAAGAGGTAAAAGAATTAATTAGAACCTGTAAAGAAAGAGAAATCAAACTCATCGGGATGGATCTCACAAATTTTGGATTTAACACCCATTTGCAACAAGTTGTGAAAGGAAAAAAGGAACTAACAGAAAATGATGAAAAAGAAGTAGAGAGCATTCTTGAAAAAAGACAAAAAAAACATGTAGAGATGTGTAAAAAATACAAGGCAAAAACAAACAGACCTATAATTGTTATTGTAGGCGCTTGGCATCTTCAAGATTCTTCACCTTTAATGCAAGAGCTAAGTAATTATCTTGTCATCTTTCCTGTAAACAAAGAAGGTATGATGTTACTAGGCCCAGAAGGGAATAAAGAGGGAATAAGATATGAACAAAAAACAAAAAAATGAAACTACAACTCAGTCCATCTATATACATCCTTGAAGACAAAGAGGGGGCATACCATATTATTCATACAGCAATACGAAGGATAAGAACCTTTAAAGTAGATAATTTAGTAAAGGAAGTCATAGATACGCTTGCTGAAGAAAAAGAAGAATCTGAAATAAAAAGGCATCTTGAAGAAAGATACACCCCGGGAGATGTTTGCTCTTGTATTGATGCTCTAGAAAAAGCTGGGATAGTCAGAAGATATGAACCAGAACAAATTATAAATTCCCCCTTCTCAAGACAAATATCTTTTCTTGATGAGCTTACTGAATCATGGGAAGAAACATGCAAGCTTCAAGAGAGATTACAAAATTCTAGAATTGCAGTTTTTGGAGTTGGAGGTATAGGAACCTGGATAGTCAATGGTTTGTATCAAATAGGGATTGGAGAGATTCGAATTTCTGATCCAGATATTGTACAAAAGACCAATCTAAATAGGCAATTGTATTATGGATCAAAGGATATAGGAAGAAAAAAAGTAGAAGTTCTTAAAGATAAAATTCCAGATGCAAAGATTATTTCTTTCACAACAGAGGTCTCCCCAGAAGCAGACTTAGAAGCAATTGTTGATAATGTTGATTTTATAGTAAATTGTGCGGATTACCCCAGTGTAGCCGAAACAACAAGAATAATTGATAGTGTTGCACGTAAAAGAAAAATTCCTTATAGTGTTGCAGGAGGATACAATATGCATCTTGGTATGGTGGGTCCAATAATCGCCCCAGGTGAGACTGCTTGTTTTGATTGTTTTTTAGCATATCAAAAAGCAAGTGACTCATTACAAGGTATGAAAATAGTAAAAAATATAGAACAAACAGGGAGTTTAGGTCCGATAGCAGGAGCAGTTGCAAATATGCATGTTGTAGATATTTTCAAGTATATTACTGGAAGAGGAAGATACAATAAAAATAGGTTTGCAGAAATAAATTTTCTGGATCTTTCAATAGAATGGAGAGAATTCGACAAAAACCCAAAGTGTAAAGTTTGTCATTTAGATTAGTCCTTCGTCAACTAATGCACTGCCATGCCAAACAGCGTGCCAATCCCAAAACCAGCCAATGCAACAAGCATACCAATAGCATTATCTGCAGCCCAGACTTCCATGGACGGCCTACAATAGTCTTCGTCTTATAGGCTCCTATAAAACCCTGCCCACCCTAAACACAAAAGCATCGCTCTCCACACGAACTTGATACAGCACACTGCCATAATCTGCACTCCAGCTGTTATTCACCTGATAGCCAGCATAGTTCTCAATAAGCATATCCTCTGCATACTGCTCTTGCACAATCCCATAGAGGCTGGAGAAATCCAGATTCTCTTGCAGTTCAGCATCCTCAAGCAGCATACTGTTCGCCTCATTATTTATTTCATACACTTTCCCTGGCGAAGCAATGGTAATCAAAACAGGATGACCCAAATCTACCTGAACAACAGCATTTCTATTCCATGAAACTGCAAAGCCACTTCCTTCCAAGTCCTGAGCACAGGATGCATATTCTGCTTCCAAAGAACTTTGCAGATTAGCCTCCATATCAGCAACAGAAAGAATACTTGTAGAAGTATCAAACGCAGTCTCTCGGTAAGGAAGAACAACATAGCCTCCATGATATCCCATAGCAAACAAAGAATCTTTTTCTAAAGAAAGCAGACACTCATGCACAGCAGTATTCGCCTTGACAATATTATCAATGGAAGCAAGCTCCCCAGCAGTATTTATTTTGCTCTGCCCTAAGAGAAAGAACACAAAGATCACTGCAAGAATAATAAATATTCCTAAGACCGCTGCCAAAGTAAATTGCCCTTTTCTCATGCAGGCTCCTGCGCAAGACCTGCACTGAAGTTTGCATACAGCACCTGATCCTTTGCAATGGAAATATCTTTGCCTTCCACAGAATGATAGCTTGTAATGACAAAAGGAGAAGAAGAGCGTCTCGCAGTCACAAAAAGTTTCTTATCTTTTTCTTGAAAAATAAAATGCCCGGAATAAAACGTTGCAAGCAGTCCCTCCCCTTCCTGCACACTCTTCAGCCCTGCTTCTCCTGTTTCTATGTTGAGAGTAAAGATATTATGTGCATCTTCTGAGGAATAAATGACTTGATTCTGGTAAGAGAAGTTTACTTCTCCTTCTCCTTGTATCTCTCCATGATCAATATTAATTGCACAGAGAGGATCTTGCTTGCACAGAATTAAGCTTGTCTTTCCTGCATTGTAAATGTTCATATTCCCATTCGTGTAGCTATTCTCTGGGAAGAGTTCGAGCCTGCTGAATCCATTTTCATTAAAAGAGACTGTTGTTGCATCTTTGCTTTGATCATTGTTTGTAATCGTTTCTCCGAGGAGAGAAAGGTTTCCATCCTTGAATTGGATTTCTGTTGTATTGTAGTAAACATAAGTAGGATTATTTCCCTCTGGGATGAAAGTGATATTGCCATTCTGTGTCAAGTTTCCAGTGTCAATGTTGACATATACTTTTCCTGTGTCTCCCATGCTGTTTCTCTGTGCGACAGAGACTGTTCCATTTTTTTCTACTGCTGCAGTGAATGTGCTTGCGTCGAAGAGGCTTTTGAAGTAAATGTTGTTATTGTTTGTGAAGGAAATGAAAGAGCCTTGAATTAATGAGCCGAGGGAGAAGAGAGCGTTGGTCATCGAGAAGGAAGTGATGCTCCCGCTTGCGGTGACGACGTTTGTGTCTTGAGGGATAGAAGTGATTTGGAAATCACTCTGTGTTTGAGAAAGGTCGTAGCTTGCTCCTGTGCTACTTGTTGCTGCTGTGGATGTTGCGCCGGGGATTGTGGTTTCATCAAGGGTAGCATAATTTGGTGTTGCTGGGGATCCTCCTTCTTTGATTGTTGTTGTTAATGCGGTAGTCAAAGAATAAGAAAATAATGAAAACAAAACTAAGAGAAGCAGACCCATCTTAAAATAATTTTTATTAAACATTTAGTACTCTAAGGAAATAGAATTATATAAAACTTTACTTTTGAAGTATCTCAGATCTTGGATAAGCTTCCAATATAAAATCTCCCTTAAATAATGCAACAACATCTTTATCTCTGTCCTCAATTTGTTTAATTCCTAACAAAGTATATTCAATCCAAAGACTCATATCATTTTTAAAATCACTAACCCCTCTTTCATCTAAAGGACCGCCTCGCATCACATCAATCTCCTTCCCGCGAAGGTACATGTGCGTCTCCACTGTTGTCACGCCATTTTCTGCCAGCGCTCTTGCATTGTTCCCTGTATATTTGCAGCCATCAAATGTTGCAAACTTTAGAGGTAAACCATTGACTTTAGCATCCATAAATTTGTCTGCAAGATTGAGGTATACCAGTTCCATATTTCTTTCAATATTATCTCCATATTGTGAACCATCACAAGTAGAATCAAAAAGAACGAGAACAGCACCATTGTACTCTCTTACTTCACTTTTGAA